>JBATTX010000217.1:0-4601 GCA_049670825.1 Arcobacteraceae bacterium
TTATCTCTTTATTACCTGATTCTTCAAGAGAAGGGGTATCCAAATTAATTAAAATGGATAAGTATGTTGATTTGATTGTTCCAAGAGGTGGAGAAGCTTTAATTAGATATATCTCAGAAAACTCTAGCGTGCCTGTAATAAAACATGATAAAGGACAGTGTCATATCTATATTGATAGCGAAGCAAATATTGAAAATGCAATTAAAATTGCAATTAATGCGAAATGTCAGAGACCTGGAGTTTGTAATGCAATGGAAACACTTTTAGTAGATAGTAAAATTGCAGAAAATTTTTTACCAAAAGTTAAAGCTGCATTTGATAAGGAAAATACACATTTAAAAGGGTGTGCAAAATCCCAAAATATTATTGATGTCGAGTTAGCAACTACAGAAGATTTTCATACAGAATATTTAGATAATATCTTAAATATAAAAGTTGTTGATGGTGTTAATGAAGCAATATCTCATATCACAGAATATGGTTCGGGGCATTCAGAATCAATCATTACTGAAAATATTACAACAGCAGAAAAGTTTTTAAATAGTATTGATGCTTCAAGTGTTTATGTAAATGCTAGTACACGATTTACTGATGGGGGAGCATTTGGATTTGGAGCTGAAGTTGGAATTAGCACAAATAAATTGCATGCAAGAGGACCTATGGGAATTGAAGGTTTAACAACCTATAAATTTAAAATATACGGAAAAGGGCAAATCAGATAACTTTTCTGATAAAAATAATTTTTAATCAAATTTTAAAGTACATTTTACTTTTTCTATGATAAAGTAAAATAAAAGAATTTAGGAGAAGTAAAATGGCAGTACTAATTACAGATACATGTATATCTTGTGATGCTTGTTTAGATGAGTGTCCAACAGAATCAATCGTAGATAATGATGAAAACCCAACAGGAGAGGATATTTATTACGTAAATCCTGAAACATGTACAGAGTGTGTTGGTGACAATGATGCACCAGCATGTGCAGAAGCATGTCCTACAGAAGGGTGTATTGTATGGGATGATTCAAGTGTTGCTCCAAATCAACCAAGAAATGCTAACAGAGGTGAAGATAAAACACCATGTGTAGAAGATTAATTTAATTAGAAATTAACTTTAAAAAAGGCAAGAGATTCAATTCTCTTGCCTTTTTTTTATTATTAAGCTATAATGCCCAACTTTATTAAAAAACAGGAGAATATAATGGAACAAACATTATCAATCATCAAGCCAGATGCAGTAGCAAAAAACGTAGTTGGTAAGATATTAGACAGATTTGAAACAGCTGGTTTAAGAATAGCAGCAACAAAAAAAATTCAATTAAGCCAAGCAGATGCAGAAGCATTTTATGCAGTACATGCTGAAAGACCATTTTTTGGTGATTTAGTAGAATTCATGATTTCTGGACCAGTTGTTGTAACTGTACTAGAAGGTGAAAATGCAATGGCTACAAACAGAGAATTAATGGGTGCTACAAACCCTAAAGAAGCAGAAGCTGGAACTATCAGAGCTGATTTTGCTGAATCTATTGATGCAAATGCAGTTCACGGAAGTGATTCAGTTGAAAATGCAATTAATGAAATTAACTTCTTTTTTGCACAAAAAGAAATTTGTTAATTAGTATACTACTAAATAGTTAATATTAATGAAAATTGAATTTCGAAAGATACCTTTACAAGATTCTGAATTTGAAATATCTTCGAATTCAGTTAAGTTTTTAGGTACTTTTAGTAAAATATCATCAAAACTTGCAAAAATTAATTCTAACCTTATAGGAAACTGTGATGTTGATTGCTGTAAATGCGGTACAACTTTTAGTATACCTGTACAGAATGAAGTACAATTTTTAGTTAGTGATGGTATATATTCTTCTGATCAAAATGATGAAGAGTTTGTAATTATTGAAGTTGAAGACCATATTTTGGATTTTGATGAAATATTACATAGTGAATTAGAATCACTAAAATCTGAGTATCATGTATGTGATGCTTGCAAAAATAACGACAAATTAGTCGAAATAGAATATTAAGGATATAAAATGGCAGTACCAAAGAGAAGAGTGAGTCACTCAAGAAGTGCAAAAAGAAGAACACACTACAAGATTACATTAAAAAGACCAGTTAAAGATACTGATGGGACATGGAAAATGCCTCATAATGTTAATCCTACAACAGGCGAATATAAAGCATAATGCTTAAAATAGCTATAGATGCAATGGGTGGTGACAATGGTTGCGGACCCGTTGTAGATGGTGTAATACTGGCGCTTAAGAAAAACAGACATTTTACAGCTGTTTTGGTTGGTAAAAAAGAAGAGCTTTTACCTTTAATTCCTCATAAATTCAATTCTCGTATTGAGATACATAATGCTGATGATGTAATAAGTATGCATGATCATGCAACAGATGCTTTAAAACGAAAAGAGAGTAGTGCTTATCAAGCTATTGAACTTGTTAAAACAGGTGAGGCTGCTGCCTACGTTAGTGCTGGTCATAGTGGTGCTTCAATGAGTTTAGCAACACTAAGAATAGGAAGAATTAAAGGTGTAAGTAGACCTGCAATTGCAACTTTAATGCCAACAGTAAATGGAACTACTTTAGTTCTTGATGTTGGGGCAAATGTTGATTGTGATGCCAAGAATTTACAAGAATTTGCTATTATGGGGCAAGTTTATGCTGAAGATGTTTTAGGTGTTGAAAATCCAATGACAGGCCTATTAAGTAATGGGGAAGAGGAATCAAAAGGAAATGAAGTTTCAAAAGAAGCTTTTAAACTTTTAGAAAATCTTCCTAATTTTATTGGTAATGTTGAAGGTAATGATATATTTAACGGAAGCGTTGATGTTGTTGCTTGTGATGGTTTCATTGGAAATATCATGCTTAAAACTGCAGAGGGTGTAGCTGATACTATTGGAAAAATTATTAAAGATAACTTACGAAGATCTTTAGTTTCAATTGCTGGTGCAGTTTTAATGCGTAAAGTTTTTAAAAATTTAAAACTCAAAGTTGATTATGCAGAATATGGTGGAGCACCTCTTATTGGTGTAAAGGCACCAGTAATTATTGCCCATGGTAAATCAAATGCAAAAGCAATGCAAAATGCTATTTTTCAAGCAATTGCAGCTGCTGATTCAAATCTTAATCAAGATATAGAAGATAAATTAAAACAATTTAAGGATTAAGCTATGTATGCTTCATTTAAATCTATAGGCGCATATTTGCCTTCGGAAGTTAGAACAAATCAGTGGTTTGCTGATAAAATTGATACTACAGATGAGTGGATTTTTAAAAGAACAGGGATAAGAGAAAGACTAATTGCTGCTTCTGATGAAAATACTAGTGATTTAGGTGTTAAAGCTTCTAAAGTTGCTATAGAGCGTGCAAATATAGATGTAAGTGAAATTGATTTAGTTATTTGTGCAACATTGAGTCCTGATTTTAGTGCAATGCCTTCAACAGCATGTTTAATTGCAGATAAATTAGGTATTAAAGATGTAATGGCTTTTGATATTAGTGCAGCTTGTACTGGTTTCGTATATGCTGTAAGTGTAGCTAAAGCTTTTATTGAATCTGGAATGAAGAAAAATATTCTTATTGTTGGTGCAGAAAAAGTTAGTAATGTTATGGATTACACCGACAGAACAATTTGTATGCTATTTGGAGATGGAGCAGGTGCCGCTATTATCTCTACAACAGATGATAAAGAAAAATCTATTATTGATGTGCAATGTAGTGCTGATGGAGCATTAAGTGATATTCTTTATATCCCTGGTGTTGGAAGTGAAGATGAAAAATATATGCATATGAAAGGAAATGAAACTTTTAAAATTGCAGTAAAAACGCTTACTTCAGATGTTCAAAAAATTATGGCAAAAAATAATTATACAAATGAAGATATTGATCTTTTCATTCCTCATCAAGCTAATTTTAGAATTATTAAAGCTGTTGGTGACGCATTAAAATTATCTGACAGTCAAAAAGTCTTAACTGTTGAAAGATTTGGAAATACTTCTTCTGCTTCAATACCAATGGCAATGAACGAGTGTTATGAAGATGGTAGACTAACTCATGGTAAAACAATGTTATTGGATGCATTTGGTGGTGGTGCAACATGGGGTTCTGCTATCATTAAATTTGATGGGCAAAACTTCGTTAAATAATTATTAATAGCCAAACTTACCGTGAGGTAAGGACGGAAAGCTACAGGTCTTAATATAAGATGGCTGAGTTGCTTAAAATACACAAAGCTAAATTCTTATATTAAGTATATATAAAACTAAAAGATATAAGGTGTTCATATGGCAAAATCAAAAAAAAATCAAAAAAAATCAAGTTTATTACCTCTTTTTTTAATATCTATTCTTTCCGGTGTTGCTATTTATTATGCTTTTAATCAGGCGCCAAGTGAAGAAACTTATAGAATTAAATCTGCAGGTGGAGAAGATGGATACAAAGCATCATTTATAAACTTAACAGGACCAGATGCACAGGATAAAAAAATTAAATTGTCTGATGATTATTGGGAAGGTGGAAAGTTTAAATAGAAGTTCGAAAACTTCTATTTTAGCAGCAGGTTAGTTACCTCTACTACCTGGTTTATAAGCA
>JBATTX010000218.1:0-11395 GCA_049670825.1 Arcobacteraceae bacterium
CTAGAGTTTTCTGAGATATATCTAATTAAAGCTTCTCCACCTCTTGGAACAATCAAATCAACATACTTATCCATTTTAATTAATTTGGATACCCCTTCTCTTGAAGAATCAGGTAATAAAGAGATAACTTCAACTGATAAATTATTTTTTAGAAGAACTTCTTGTAGAATTTTTGCTATTATTTGGTTTGAATATTCAGCTTCTTTTCCACCTTTTAAAACACAAACATTTCCACTTTTGAAACATAATGCAGCTGTATCACTTGTAACGTTTGGTCTGCTTTCATATATAATTCCGATCACACCAATAGGAACAGAAACTTTTTCAATTTTTAAATCATTTTCAGTAATCCAACCATCAATGATTTTACCTGTTGGCTCTTTCAGTCCTGCTATCTCTTCTATAGCTACTGACATAGCAGCAATACGTGATTTATCTAAAAGTAATCTATCTTTTAATGCACTTGAAAGATTATTTTCATCTGCATTAATCATATCTTTTTTATTTTCTTTTAGTATAATTTCATCATTTTTTCGTAAAGCTTCCGCCATCTCAAGTAGAATTTTATTTTTTTCTTTTCCTGATAATTGGGATACTATACGACTTGAAGCTTTTGCTTTTTTTAAAAAATCTTCCATATTATTCCTATTTTTGTGTTATTTTATACGCTGCTTCTACAGCATCAATACAACTACTTCTTACATTTCCTTTTTCTAAAGCAGCATAACCAGCGGCAGTAGTTCCTCCTGGACTCATAACACCATCTTTTAGTAATGCAGAATGTGTTGTACCAATTAATTCTCCAAACCCTTTAAAAAGACCATTTGCTACTTTTATAGCATCTACTCTTTTCATACCTTGTTTTACTGCACCATCACATAGTGCCTCATGAATAAGTGCTAAATATGCAGGACCACTTCCTGCAACTCCAGTTGCTATATCAAGCTCTTTTTCACTGCTTAACCAAAGTGTCTGACCAATTGATTTAAATAACTCTTCAGCCTCTAATTTGAGATTTACATCACCTGTCATTGTACTCATAGATTCACCAACACTTGCAGCAAGATTAGGCATAACTCGTACTGTTGCTTTTGATTTAATATTTTCTTTTAACGCTGTAATACTTGTACCTGCTAATACTGAATATAACTCTAATGCTGTACCTTTTAGTCTTACTCCTACTTCTTCAAGATTCGCTGGTTTTACACAAAGTATTATTTTTTTACTATTCATGTCAAAATCTTCATAAATCTCTTTTTTAATTGTTACACCTAAACTTTTTTCAAATTTATCTAGTTTAGACATCTCTCTACCAACCACTTCAATATCAAAAATCTCTTTTAAACCTTGAGCAATAGATAATGCCATATTGCCATTTCCTATAAATGTTATTGTTTCTTTCATAATTATTCCTTTTATTTTTATCTTATAAAAAAAGGACAACCCTTGAGCTGTCCTTTTAAAAGTTTTCTATTTAATAGAGTCTGCAAACTCTTTAAATATATATTTACTTTCATGCGGACCAGGACTTGCTTCGGGATGATGCTGTACTGAAAAGATAGGTTTATTTTTATATTTTACACCCTCAATTGTATTATCAAATAAGTTTATATGTGTTAATTCTGCAATCTCAGCAATTGAATCAGGAACATTATAATTATGGTTTTGAGCAGTAATCTCTACTACATTTTTAGTATTTTTTACTGGGTGATTTCCACCATGTTGTCCAAATTTCAATTTATATGTGTCGTGTCCATGAGCAATACTTAGCATTTGATGTCCTAAACAAATTGCAAACATAGGAATATCTTTATCAATAAGCTTTTGAACTTCTAATTTTTCTTTTGTTAATGTTAAAGGATCACCCGGACCATTACTTAAAAATACTCCACCAATTTCACCAGCATTAAATCTTGCAATTAATTCATCACCATTGAAATCACTTGGTACAACTTCAACTTCTAATCCAGCTTCAACTAACTCATTTAAAATATTTCTTTTCACACCAAAATCAATAACTACAACTTTTTTATCACTCATTACTGCTTTATTGTATGACATTGTAGACATATTCCAAGCACCATTTTTGTGAATATAGCTCTCTTTTGTTGATACTTGTTCAATATAATTGATATCTTCAATTCTTGGACTTGCATCTAATAATAATTTTAATTCATCAACATTATCAATCTCTGTTGATGCAATCATCATCATAGCACCATTATCTCTTAACATTTTTGTAATATATCTTGTGTCAATGTCACAAATACCAAGAGTACCATTCTCTTTTAAAAGGTCAGCATAAGTTTTTTCACCTCTGAAATTTGAATAGTTATCATTGTAAGCTCTAACTAAAACACCTTTACAATGTGCCATTTTACTTTCATTGTCATTATCATTTACCCCTACATTTCCAATTTCTGGTGTTGTAAATGTAACAAATTGTCCTGCATAACTTGGATCTGTAGTAATCTCTTGATAACCTGTCATTGATGTATTAAAAACAATTTCGCCAACACTTGTACCTTCAGCACCAAATGATTTTGCTGTTAAAAATGTACCATTTTCTAAATATATATAAATATTTTTCATCATCATCCCTTTTATATTAAACCTTTTTTTAGTAGTTCTTCTTCATATAATCTATTGAAGACTAAATCATAATCTTCCGTACCTGGAATAAGTTTTCTTTTGTATGTTTTTATTTTTTCGTATGCTAAAGTATCCGCTTCATCATAACCTTTAATAAAATTTCCGATTGATTCTGCAATAAGATTTTTTACTTGATTATCACTTACTGTAAAGTGAATAAAATCTTCTTCATATAAATAATCCATAATTAAATGTGCAATATTTGAGAATCTGTCTTCAAAATTCAAGTTTACACCAAAATCATTTGCCATTCTTTTTTTAGTCATCCAAAATAATTGTCTATAATCTGCTTTATAAAATTCAATTTCATCTTCTTGTTTTTCTAAAATATCATTTACTGCATCATCTAAATCAATCTCTTTTTGAATATCTTCATTTAAAATTCTTTCACACTCTACAGTAATTGAAGATTTCTCTTTTCGTACTTCTATAAAAGATGAATTAACAATATCTTTTGTTATCTTTCTTGCAATATAAGGGCTATGTTGTTTTTTTAATTTCATGATTACTATTTCCTTATTTTCTTATAATAGTATCTTCTCTCTCTGGACTTGTTGAGATGATACCTACTTTTGTTTTTGTTAACTCTTCAATTTTTTCGATATACAATTTTGCAGTAGCGGGTAATTGATCATATTCTCTGCATCCAACAACACTATCCCATCCTTGAATCTCTTCGTATACAGGAGTGATATTATTCATATCTGATGGTACATATTCTATTTTTTCACCATTTACTTCATATGCAACACATATTTTAATTGTTTCAAAACCATCTAATACATCTAGTTTCATTAATGATAATTGGTCACAACCATTTAATCTACTTGCATGTTTTACTGCAATTGCATCAAACCAACCACATCTTCTTCTTCTACCTGTTGTTGTACCAACTTCTTTTCCAACATCAGCCATAGTTTCACCCGCAGTAGTAAAATCTTCTGTTGGAAATGGTCCATTACCTACTCTTGTTGTGTATGCTTTTACAATTCCTGTTACTATACCAATATCACAAGGTGCAATCCCTAAACCAGTACAAGCACCAGCACTTACTGTAGCACTTGATGTAACATAAGGATATGTGCCATGATCTATATCAAGCATTGTACCTTGAGCGCCTTCTAATAGAATTTTTTTATCAGCATCAATTGCATCCCATACAAGGTTAGTAGTATTTGTTATAAATTTACCTAATTTTTCATTGTAATGTTTTAACTCTTCTAATAACTCAGCTTCATTTGGAAAAGGAACATCAATAGCTTCAAAAATTACTTTATTTTCAGTAAAATAAGTCATGATATTTGCACAAAGTTGTATTGGATTTAGTAACTCACCTGCACGCTGACCTATTCTATTTATTTTATCTGCATACGCAGGTCCAATTCCTTTTCCAGTTGTACCAATAGCATTTGCACCTTTAAGCTTCTCTCTTGCTTGGTCGATAAGACCATGATAAGGAAGATTTAAATGTGCTTTATCTGAAATAAATATTCTACCTTCAAGATTTTCGAATTGCTCCATCTCTTTTATAAGTGATTCGGGATTTAACACTACACCATTTCCAATTACATTTACAGCTTTTGGATTTAAGATTCCAGAAGGAACTAAATGTAAGGCATATCGAACACCATCAACCCAAATTGTATGTCCTGCATTATGTCCACCTTGACTTCTACAAACCATATCGTACTCTTGAGCAAGTTTATCAACTATTTTACCTTTTCCTTCGTCACCCCATTGGATTCCTACTATTACATCTGCTTTACTCATTTCCTATCCTTCAATTACTTTTAATAAATTATCTGTGTATACTGCAAATCCAAGTGAATTGATACCATTACTTTTGTATCCACCACCTTTTGCAATTGTAATATGGTCTTTTATAACTCGGTAGTATATATCATCATAATATTTCATTGCACTATAATAAATAGGTGAAATATTTACATTTTTATATTCAACGTTATTAGCTATTGATATTAACTTTTTACACTCATCTTGAAGACAAGTTGGTAAAATTTCTAGAATATTTTCTAACTCATTGGCAGTTTTCACACTGATTAATTTTGTTAACCACTCAAACTCCAAATCAAATAAAGCACCTATTTCACCATTTTTAAATAGATCAATACTTATATCATACTCTTTTGAAATAATAAGAGGGATATTAATATTTGCAATTTGAACTAATGTTTCTATTTCGAGTTTATTTAATAAAGTACAATTTAAATTAATAATTTCACTTACACAATGATGCCCTATCCACTCTGCACCAATCTGATATGTTTCATTTGCAGGATATGTAAATACAGGTTGTATATAAAACCATTTTTTGTGAAGTGTTGCTCGTCCTAGTCTTTTAGAGATGATTCTTACAACATCAAGTGTGCTATCTGCTCTAAGAGCTAAGCTATTATTTACTTCATCAGTTAAAGTAATTAATGATTTATTATCATCAATACTTTGGTGCCCAGAATACGAAAAGTTAGGAGTTACGATCTCTTCAAATCCATTCTCTTCTAAAAAGTCACTAGAAATGTTTTCTAGTGATCTTTTTAATTTAGCGACTTTACCAAAATATAACCGACTTCCTGTTGGTATTTCATGTTCAAAAATCATAACTAATTGTTTATTTCCATAAATATTTTATTCGCAGTTCCATCAAATGCTCTAATTTTTAAATCATCGAGTGCTTTTTCTACAGCATTTACCGCCCAACAAGCTTCATAATCTGCCACAAGCCCCATATGGTTTATTCTAAAAATTTTACCTTTAAGATGATCTTGACCACCAGCAATATTTAAATCATATTTTTCTTTTAATATTTTTCTAATAGCATTAGAATCATCTGTATAAATTGTAGTCATTGCATCAGCAGGAGTATGTGGATATATTTCTAATCCAATTGCCTTTAAAGCTTCTCTTGTTGCTTTTGCTCTTAATGCTGTTTTAGCATAAAGATTATCAAATCCATCTGCTTTTAATTTTGTTAAAATACTCCCTAATCCTATGATTAACGTAGTAGCAGCAGTCCATGCTGTAGTGTTAGTTTTTTGCTTTTTAATCTCTGTTGCTAAATTAAAATAATATCCACTAGATTTCTTTTCAATTTTTGCAACGGCATCATTACTAAAACCAATCATCGCTAAACCAGGTGGAAGCATCAATGCTTTTTGGCTTCCAGTGATAATTGCATCAATGTTTGTTGTATCAATTTTTTCAACACCAATTGAAGTGATACCATCAGCAACAATTGTAATATTTGGGTTAACAGATTTTACTGCTTTTGCAATCTCTTCAACTGGATGTCTTAATCCTCCAGCACTCTCACATAACTGCACAAATAGTGCATCTATTTCACTATCATTTTTGATTGTAGAAATAATTTCATCAATAGATACAGCAGTATTCCACTCGTGCTTGATTTCACAATGTGGAATATTGTGAGCATCACATATTTTTCCAAATCGTTCTCCAAACTTTCCACTATTAATAGTTAAAGCTTTTTTATGAGTTAAATTTGTAACACAAGCTTCCATTGCACCAGTTCCACTTGATGATAACATCACTGCTTCAGGCATATCAAAAAGTTCTAGTAACAACTCTCTAGTTTCTTTAAATATTTGTTCAAATTCAGGTGTTCTATGGTGTAGAGTTTCACTGCTCATTGCAGTTCTCACAAATTCAGGTACGGCTGTTGGACCAGGAGTCAAAAGCATAACAATCCTTTTAATAATTCATTATTTATTGGATGATTATAGCTAATTGTTTATAAAAAAATACTAAATTAAAATTCATCCCTTGTAGCAATCAGTTTTGCAATTGCTTCATTTGCTGCTCTTGCTCTTTCGATTCTTTCATCATGGAACTCTTTTAAATATTTGAGGGTTTCCATTTTCTCGTGATCAATGTTAGATTGTATTTGTATCGCTTTTCTATTATTTGTTGCACCAGCAACTGCAGCCCATTTTTCTTTATTATTGATATATACTTTTGTAGATGAGCTTGTAGCATTTTTACTAAATAAAATAACATCATTTTCTTTGAGTTCTAAAAGTTCTTTGATATACATCTCTGTTTCTGCCAACATTACATCAATTTTCATTTGAGAACCAGAGATCAGTGCATTAATATCTTTTTGTTTACTTATTTTTCTATTTTTAGCTTCTGCGAAAACTTTTTCAACAATAATATTAAGTAATGATTCAATATACGAGATAGGATAACATATAGATAAAAATCCTGATTCATCATCAATTGTGATTTCAAATACAACTAATAAAACAATCTCATGATCTGAAATAATCTGAATTGCATTTGCATTTGTATCCATACTCTCTGTTTTTAGATTTATTGTAGATACATCATCCCAAGCTTTTTTTAAATTTTTCATAATTAACTGATAAAAATGATTAAAGACTTGGAGTTCTATCTCTGTCAATTCTTTTTCCGTAGAATCTGTTAATGAACTATCCCCATTACCAAGTAGATGGGCAATAATTTTATGACTAATAGCAGGGTTACACTCCATTACTATTCTACCCTCTAATGGTTTAATAGAAATTGTATTTAAACTAGTGATTTGAGGTATAGATAAAATAAACTCACCATAGGTCATCTGCTCAATACTGTATAACTTTACATCAACTATTTTTCTAAGCATCGCAGAAAGTTCACTAATCGTTGTTCGTAACATCTTGTCATGCAAAGCACTAAATGCTTTCATCTGTTCAGCTGAAATTCTATTTGGTTTTTTAAAGTCATAAATCGCATAACTTTTATCTTTTCCTTGACTCGCTGTATCTGATGGTAAATCTTCTAATCCACCATCTTCATCAGCAATATCCAATAACGCATCAATCTCATCTTGACTTAAAAATTCTGCCATACTATCTCACCATCTCTACATCTGCATTAATAGCACCTAAGCTATCTAACATTTTTATAGTTTCTATTATTTCCATAATATCAAGTTTCATTGTTTTCATTGCTCTCATCAAATCAGATACTGTTGGTTGTGCTTTTGTATTAACCAATGCATTATCAATATCAATTGCAGGAATAGCAACACCAGGTATTTTTTCAACTCTTGTATCATCGCCAACATTTACTCCAGGATTAGCAACAGGATCTTCCCATGCCTTATCTGATAGCCCACTTTTTTTAATTCTTATAGTGAAATTTTTTCGAGAAATTGTCACTGGATTAATAGTAATATCAGCACCGGCAATAATAATCTCTTTTTTAGGATCAATGATTACTTTATTTTTCATCATTGTATCCATTTTGATACTTTGTATTTCAGAGATAAATCGAATCATTGACTCATCCACTGGTTTTGTAACTTCTATAGTTCGCGTATCATAAGCAACTGCAAGTTTTTTTCCATATTTTTTATTAATCTTATCTTCAATTGAAGATGCTATTTTAGCATCATTTTTTAAAAGGCTTAAAGTAATATATTTTTCATCTTTTAGTGAATATTCAACTTCGTTTTCTACTATTGCACCTTCATAAATGTAACCGCTTGTTTTAATATCATCATTAGCTACAATTGAACCTTGTGCGAGTGCATAAACTTTACCATCTACACCTTTTAGCTGAGTCAACAAAAGCTGACCACCATCAATTGACTTTGCATCGCCTATTGATGAAACGCTCAATTTTAGTTTATCTCCCTGCCTTGTAAAAGGTGGTAAAACAGCCGTTACCATAACTGTAGCAATATTTTTTGACTTTATAGCAGATGCTGGTATTTTAATATATGAATTTCTCAATAAATTTTGTAATGATTGCATTGTAAACTGACTTTTATCACCAGTTCCTGCTAAACCAACAACTAGACCATGTCCTATAAGCTGATTTTCTCTAATACCTACTATATTAGAAATATCTTTGATTGTTTGCCCATAAATTGTTATCGAAAGGAGTATTGTCAATAAAAAATTTTTCAATGTAAAGTATCCTATATAATTATTTGTTATCTAAACCATTTTATCTAAACTTTAATAAAATAAAGATATAATTAAGGTAAATTATTTAACATTGAGGTTTCTTGTGAATATATATATTTATGGCGGTACACATTTTAGTAACGAAATACACAAAATTCTTGATCATGGAAACATCCGTTTTAAAATAGATGATGGAGAAGTTGTTGATGTAATAACCTTGCAACATCTAAAAGAGCTTATTTTAGAAGACCCATATCAAATTTTTTTAATAGATGAAAATAAAATTATTGATGAAGATTTCATATCTAAATACCTAAAATTTCTTGTTCCCAAAGATGGTATTGAAAAAAGCTTTTTAGACCATCATGGAATAGGAGACATTAGTACTAGAACGTATAAAGATTTACTTATATATATTGAAAAAAGATTAGAAACTGCAATAAAAAAACCCAAAGCTACGGATATCAATAGTGTTGACCAGATATTTGAAGCGTTTGACTATGAAGAAAATGTACAGACAACAACAAAGGCTAAGTAATGGATGAGTTATCACAATTAGATGAGTTAATAGAATCAGATATATTAGATGCATTAGGTCAAAAAAAATCTGACCAAGTTTGTTCCAAAGAAGAATTAGAAAGTGAAGATGACGAGATTTCTATTGAAGACTTTGATGAACCTATAGATGAAACAGAAAACTTAGCTGACAACAATGAAGAAGTTGTTGATGAAGTGGTAACTCAAAGTAGTCTTCAAACGGAGAATGAAAAAGTTATTTCTAGTGTAACTTCAAATGATTTAGCTTCTTTATTAAGCCAACTACTTAACAATAAAACTATTGAGATTACTATCAAAATAAAAGATTAAGATGGATTTAATAGCTATATCACAAAGTACTGTATCAATTATACTTTTATTAGGATTACCTTCACTAATTGTAAGTATGATTATTGGTTTGATTATTAGTATATTTCAAGCTGTTACACAAATAAGTGATGCGTCCTTATCTTTTGTTCCTAAAATGATTATTGTTTCTGTATTTATAGTTATTTCATTACCTTGGATTGGTGATAATATTGAAGGATATACCCATGAGTTGTGGGATATGATTATAACATTTGGTAAGACACAATGATTGAAAAATTATATAAGTTAAAACAACAACAAATTAATCAACAAGTACTTCTAAAACAACAGTCTTTATCTAAAATTAATGATATTGAAATTGAATTGCAAAATACTCATCAAGCATATCACTCTGCAACACTTGATATTATGGGTGCAATATCTGACTTTAGAGTTTTACAAATTCATAAAGACACTATGAAGGAACATATGATTAAACTTAGTCAAAATAAAGCACAATTACAAAAACAAGTCGATTTTTATGATAACAACATTGTTGCGCTCAATAAAGAGAGTGAACAGTTTAATTATATTCTTCAAGAGAATAAAAAAGAACGTTTAAAAAAAGTTGAAAAATATGAAGAGTTAGTTTCATCAGAATATATGCAAGCTAAATATATTCAAAATAAAAAGGTTACAAATGTTTGGTAAAATTTTACTTTTAACAGTATTGATAATAAACTTATCTTTTGGTGCAATAATAAAAGAGAGTGCTATCTATAAAGAAAAGCAAGAACTTATGGCAGTAAAAGATGAGTTAAACGAATTTTATGAGATTAAAGAATTAGAATATCAAAAAAATAAAGCAGAACTTCAAGCTTTGCAAAAATCTATTAAAAAAGATGAACAAAGTATTCTTGATACAAAAAAAGCAAATCAAGAAATACTCGATGAAATTAACAGAGTAATTACATCAAAAGCGATGCTTATGTATGATAAGATGAAACTTGGTGTTGTGATAAATGTATTCAATGAAATGATAGCAAATGGTAAAATTGATGAAGTGTTTGATATAATGGTAAGAATGAAAGAGAAAAGAGTTATGAAAATACTTAAGAAATTCGATACTCAAACAGCAACAATTTTATTAGAAAAAATGAGAATAAACAAAGAAAAAAATCAAAAGTAGGAGAAAACATGGCTGAAGAAAATGCAGTAGAAGAGAAAAAAAGTGGTAAAAATCCAATGATGTTAGTGCTAATAATACTAATTGTAGTGTTATTATTAGCAGTTGGAGGAATTGGATATTTTATGTATTCTAAAGGACTATTTAGTGACCAGCCAGCAAATCAAGCTGCGCCAACAACAGAAAAAGTTTCTGAGAAGGCAAAAGAAGATATTGGGGAAACATTTCAAGCAAAAATCGATAGTTTAGTATTAAATATTACTGATGCAAAAGGTAGAGCTAAACTTATGAAACTTTCATTTACAATGAAATCAACAGAACCTACAATAGAGGCTTTAGTTGAAGCTAATAAAGCAGAAATGGTAGATTCAGTTATTAGACAAATCAGCGCAAGAAGTAGTGAAGAGCTTTTAACTGTTGGTGGAAAAGCAATGTTAAAAGAAGAGATGATTGATGAACTTAATAATATTTTAAATGATGCAACAGATGGTCAAGAAGATATAAAGAAAAATATGATCTTAGATATTTTCTTTACCTCATTTGTAATTAAATAATAAAGAAAGAAGAAGCTCAATGATAATAATTTTAAAAACAAGAAATAAAAATCAGCTACTGATAAAAGCATTTTCGGGGCTTTCTCTTATACTAATGTTTTGGCTATATTATGGACATATGAGTACAAAATTTCAAGAACAAAATAATCAATTAGTTACCAAACTTGATCAGACTATTACAAAAAAGAAACAAGACAAGTCAA
>JBATTX010000219.1:0-1761 GCA_049670825.1 Arcobacteraceae bacterium
CATCGACTCTATAGATGCTTTAACTACAGCTATCAAAGCATTTAAAGGTTCTTGTATCATTGTAACTCACTCAGAGGAGTTACTCAAAGCTGTTTGTGACAAACTTATCATTTTTAGAGATGATAAGGCAGACTATTTCAATGGTACATACAATGAATTTTTAGAGCAAATTGGTTGGGAAGATGACAATATCAATGAACCAAAAAAAGTGGAAAAACCAAAGAGAAATAAAAAAGAGATAAAACAACTAAGAGCTGCAATAGTAGCTGAAAAAAGCCAAGCTACAAAACCTATCAAAACAGAGATAGAAGAGATTGAAGCTTTACCACAAGCAGCACAAGCAAAACAACAATCTCGACTAACACAACTTCAAAATGAACTTGAAAAGTTAAATGTTGAGTTTCAAAAAAAACTGGATGAAGTGTAAGTAAATACTTTAAACAACATCTATGATCTATTTTAGTTTTTAACTATAAATAGATCATCACTCTCTTTTAAAAACTCCCAAGTTTCAGTGATAACAGCATCTAAAAATACTTTATCATGCGAAATCACTATCATAGTTCCATTATATTCTTTCAAAGCACTTTCCAAAGATAAAACCGAGTCGAGATCCATATGATTGGTTGGTTCATCAAGTATGATGAGTGATGGACTCTCTAAAAGTCCTTTTGCTATCATCATCTTTCGTATCTCCCCTGGACTTGGTATAAAACTATCTTGCAGTTTAATCGGGTCAGAGGCTAGTTTTCGCACTATTGTATATATCTCACCTTTTTTATCATTTGTCATCTCATTTATCTCATCAAAAAGTGTTTTGCTTTCCTCTTGTGTTATCTCTTGTGGAATGTAGAGATATTCATCTTTTAAATCAACAGTAGCTAAGAGATGATTTAAAAAGCTACTTTTCCCTGCTCCATTTTCTCCGATGATACCTATTTTATCATGCTCTTTGATAAGTAGTTCTTGATATGATAGTTTTTTAGTTTCACCCAAATTTAGTATGTTTTTTTTGATCACTATAGGAAATATCTTTTTACTTCTAGTATCATGAAACTCAATCCCAAGTTCAAAAACTTTTTGGGTAGTAACTGTGTTTGATATGAGTTTTTTTTGTTTTGATTCTAGTGTTGAGAGTGTTTGTCGATCATTTTTATGTTTTCCCGTTAATCTAGCTAGGTTTATTTTCGTTTTTGCATCTGAATCATTTTTATCTAAACCTTTTTTAGACATTCTTTTTTTTGATTGGGTTACTTTTTCATATTGAGTTTGGATAGATTTTTTGAGTTTTTTTAATTCGGCATATTGTTTACTTTGGGTTTTTTCTAAAAACTCCATATTTATGTTAAATTCATCCATTGCTTTAGAGAAAGTTGTTTTAAAAGAATAGAAACTTTGATTTCTCAATATAATCGTAGCTGTTGATAAACTATCTAAAAGCTCTCTATCGTGACTTACTAATATCCCAATACCTTTAAAACTTTTTAGTGCTTTTAAAACTATATCTTTACTTTTTCTATCAAGATGATTTGTAGGTTCATCGACAAGTAACACATCAGGTTCTTCAAAAATAGCAACAGCTATTTGCATTCTTTTTCGCTCACCAAAAGAAAGAGTGTCCCAGCTATAAAGCCAAGAATCATCGATGTTTAACATATCGCGTATTCTAAATGCTTTACTCGTATATGTAGACATAAAGTCTTCAAGGTTTTGAGGCATCTCTTGGGTACTTTGCATACAATAATGAGTCAAATCATTACC
>JBATTX010000220.1:0-4972 GCA_049670825.1 Arcobacteraceae bacterium
GACCTGCTAAATGGAGAACTATTTAGTATTTTATTAAATATAATAAAAGGGAAACCTTTTATTATGTTATCATTAACAAAGAGTAATAATTTATTTTTTCTTAATGATAATTTCTTCAAATTCAATATGTGAGTTATCATTCTTGACATAGAAAGGGATAATGATGAATTACAGAATTGAAAAAGATACAATGGGTGAAATACAAGTTCCAAATGATAAATATTGGGGTGCTCAAACACAACGAAGTGTACTAAACTTTCCAATCGGAAATGAAAAAATGCCTCAAGAGATTATCGAGGGTTTTGGTTATTTAAAAAAAGCGTGTGCTATTGTTAATCATAAATTAAATCGACTGGATGAGAAAAAATGCAAAGCTATCTCTCAAGCTTGTGATGAAGTTATCTCTGAAAAACTTGATGATAATTTTCCTTTAGTTGTTTGGCAAACTGGTTCAGGTACACAGTCAAATATGAATGTAAATGAAGTAGTCTCATCAAGAGCGAGTGAAATTTTAGGGGATGATTTTAGAGTATCTAAATCTATTCATCCAAATGATGATGTCAATAAAGGTCAAAGTTCAAATGATACTTACCCTACGGCTATGCGTATTGCTTTTGTTTTAGAGTTAGAAAAACATCTTATACCTGCTATGAAAACTTTGAAAAAGACATTAGAAAATAAAGTAATTGAGTTTGAAAATATTGTAAAAATAGGACGAACACACCTTCAAGATGCAACACCTTTAACTCTTGGACAAGAGTTTAGTGGATATGTAGATATGCTTGATAAAGGCTTGAGTCAAATTAAGGATTCGATTAAATATATTGAAGAGTTAGCTATTGGTGGTACTGCGGTGGGAACGGGACTCAACTCACATCCTGATTTTTCAAGTATGGTTAGTGAGGTATTAAATCAAATTACAAATACGCAATATACTTTTAAGTCTCATCCAAATAAGTTTCACGCTTTAACTTCACATGATGGGGAAGTATTTTTAAGTGGAGCCTTAAATGCATTAGCTTCAAATCTTATGAAAATAGCAAATGATATTCGATGGTTAAGTTCAGGTCCAAGATGTGGAATAGGGGAGTTAAATATTCCTGCAAATGAACCAGGAAGTTCTATTATGCCAGGAAAAGTAAATCCAACGCAAAGTGAAGCGATGACTATGGTAGCAGTACAAGTGATGGGAAATCATACAACTGTATCAATTAGTGCTAGTCAAGGTAACTTTGAGCTTAATGTGTTTAAGCCAGTAATTGCTTATAATATTTTACAATCAATTAAATTATTGGGGGATACGATATTGGCTTTCAATGATAATTGTGCTGTGGGAATTGAAGCAAATGAGAAAAATATCAAAAAGTATCTCAACGATTCTTTGATGTTAGTAACAGCGTTAAATCCATATATTGGTTATGAAAAAGCTGCTATGATTGCTAAAACGGCACATAAAAATGGAACAACACTGAAAGAGGAAGCTATCGCGTTAGGTTTTTTAAATTCAGAAGAGTTCGATAAGTATGTTAAACCAGAAGAGATGATACATCCAAAAGCGTAAGCGCTTTTGGGTTATATTGGGTTTGTTTAATTAAAAAAGTTATTCTCTTTTAAAATATCGATACCGCTTTTAATTGATTTAACTGATGTAGTAAATTTTTCTTTTAATTCATCGTTCATCTCTATTTCAATAATTTTTTCAATACCATTTTTCCCTAATACCACAGGAACTCCAACAGTAACATCGCTATGTCCATATTCATTTTCAAGTAAAACAGATGATGGTACGATGATTTGATTATCATTTAAAATAGCTTCAACCATAACAGCTATCCCACGTGCAGGTGCATAGTATGCTGAAGTACCAAGATGTTTTACAATTTGTGCTCCGCCATTTTTTGTGTTGGAGATAATCTCTTCCATATCTTCTTTTGAGATAAGTTGATCTAATGGTACACCACCTATGTTTGTAAGTTGTGTAGCAGGAATCATATTTTCACCGTGATCTCCAATAACCATAGCTTTAATATCAGTGCTTCCAAATTTTAGTTTTTGATTGATTTGATAAGCCATTCTCGCGCTATCTAAAGCACCAGCCATACCAATAATTCTATTTCTATCCCATGATGTAAGTTTGTGAATAACATACGTCATCACATCAAGTGGATTTGCAACACAAATAATTTTAGCTTCAGGTGAGTATTTTTCAATATTTTGTACAACATCTTTGATGATTTTTGCATTTATCATAAGAAGGTCTTCTCTTGTCATTCCATCTTTTCTTGGAACCCCAGCAGTTACCACTACGATTGAACAATCTTTTAAATCACTTGCATCAGTTGCACCTGTAATTTTAGTGATTTTATTTGCATAGATAGTTGATTGTTCTATGTCGATTGCTTTTCCTATTGCTATATCATTGTTTATATCATATAACACTATCTCGTCGCATGTTCCCATCATTGCTAAAGTATACGCAGCTGTTGCTCCAACTGCTCCAGCACCTACAATTCCTACTTTTCTATTTGCCATATATGATCCAATTTGTGATTTTTAATGATTCTATATAAACTCTTCTTAAAAGTTATTTAAGTAAAATCCACCTTATGAATAAAAGAATAATATGCCAAAGATGCAAACACTATTATGTGACCTGGGAGAAGAATAAACCCCATGGTTGTAGGGCTTATGGGTTTAAATCTCAAGCACTTCCTGCTGTTGTTGTAAAACAAAGTAGTGGAACAGATTGTAGTTTTTATGAAGATAAAAGAGCATCTAATTAAGTAGTAAGTTAAAAGATAATATCATATATAAAATACTATATTTTATGATATTTATACGAATTAAAACAGGAGACAAAATTGTTATATGAAGAATTAAAAACAACTGCACGAAACTTAGGATTTTCAACAATTGAAAGTTTTGCAAACTATGTAGGTGTGACACCAGCAGATGTATTAAAATGGGAAGAGAAAGATGAAGTTCCATATACTATTACATTAATTGTTCATTTATTACAAGGGGAACAAGATATCCCTAATGAAAATAACTCTTTAGATCTATTAGTTGAAGAGTGTTTACCTCTTGCACAACTATTAGAAGAGTCTTCAAGCTTTCCACATAAATTAGAAGAGATGTTTGTTTTACAAAAAAAGTTAAATGATGATACAAATGGTGTGAACTGGGAACTTGGTGTAAATAAATTTGATAAAGAGATAAATTGGCTTAGATGTATCCATATGGAAGTTGCTGAATTAATTGATTCAACACCTTGGAAACACTGGAAAAATATATCTGCAAAACCAGATTTTAATAACATTCATATTGAGCTTGTAGATGTATGGCATTTCCTAATGAGTTATATTTTACAAGAAACAAATATTCCAAAAGCAGTATCTTTAGTAAATACTCATTGTATCTATGAATCAGTAGAGATGGATGCTGTTGATATAAAAACGATTGTTAAAGAAGCTGAAAAACTATCATATATCGCTTTTGCAATAGAAACTGGGAATATGCCTGCATTTAGTGGAGTTGAGAGATTTATTGACCAGTTCTTTAGATGTTGTAAATTATCAGGATTAAGTTTTACTTGGTTACAGAAATTATATATCGGTAAAAATGCGTTAAATAAATTTAGACAAGATAATGGCTACAAAGAGGGTACTTATATTAAAATCTGGAATGGTGATGAAGACAATGTTGTTATGATTGCTATTTTAGAAGAGTGTGCAGATATCTCTTTTGAAGGTGTTTATAAAGAATTAGATAACAAATATAAAACGTTATCTTAGTTGTTTGAATAAAGATAAAAACTCAAAATTACAAACATATATCTTACCCCTTTTGAAATAAGGGTAAGATATATAAACTTCTGAATATCATATTTCAAAATTCCTGCAACGATTGTTATAGGATCTCCAATTATTGGAACCCAAGAGAATAACAAACTATACCCACCAAATTTATCAAAAATCTTTTTTGTTTTTAAGATTCTTTCCTCTTTCACTATTTTTTTTCTTACAAGATATCCTTCACCTTTTAATCCAATGTAATAGTTTACAAGTGATCCAAATGTATTTCCTACTGTTGCAACTAAAAATAAGATGTACGGATTGAGATTGATTGAAAGGTCATATAATAATAACGCTTCACTTCCCAAAGGAAATACTGTAGCAGATAAAAAAGCGATAAAAAATAAGTATAAATAATCCATAAGAGATGATAGCCAAAAACTAATAAATTTTTAAGTACTATAGTCATATAATAGATTATAATAAATTATAAAAGGTTAACTAATGTTTAAAATGATTATGGTATTGTTGATAAGTTTTACTTTTGTTATAAATACTCATGCAGATACACATGATACAGATAATGATTTAGTACCAAATAGTGTAGATAAATGTCCAAATACTCCTGAGGGTGTTTTTGTGACACGAGATGGTTGTACACAAGAGATTACAAAAGTGATCTATTTTGAGCATGCTTCATCTCATATTAATTATGAAGATGTAAAAGAGATAGAACAAACTGCAGAACTGATTAATGAAACTCCAGGATACAATATCGTTATTTCTGGACACACAGATTCTATAGCAGATGCAAATATAAATATGAAACTCTCAGAAAAAAGAGCAATAGCAGTTAAAAACATACTTCTAAAAAATAAGGTAGACAACTCAAAAATAGAAACATTGTGGTATGGTGAGACAAGACCTGTTGCTTCTAATATTACAGTTGAGGGACGTCGAGATAATAGAAGAGTTACAATAGTATTAAAATAAAGGTTTCAGAAATGTCACTACTTAAAGCACCACTAAATACTCCAGATTGGATCGATATCACAAAATGTAAAGCGTGTGATATTTGTGTCTCATTTTGTCCCGCTGGAGTTTTATCTATGAGACAAGATCCCACTTCAACACTAGGAGCGATTATCGATATTGTTGCACCTGAATCATGTATTGGG
>JBATTX010000221.1:0-3346 GCA_049670825.1 Arcobacteraceae bacterium
CCTTCTCCAGGTAATTTCATTTGAGCGTATAAAAGTAATCTTTT
Source organism: Arcobacteraceae bacterium (assembly GCA_049670825.1). GTDB lineage: Bacteria > Campylobacterota > Campylobacteria > Campylobacterales > Arcobacteraceae > JAIOSF01. The sequence continues at coordinate 45 of JBATTX010000221.1, forward strand.
ATTTTCTTCTATCTCTATTACTTTCCAAAAATCTAAACAATCACCAGTTCGTAGGTCACATTGGCTTCTTCGTCCTCTTTTTAATCCTACCCCACCAAGCATTTTATCAATTATTCCTCGTATTTCCCAAAGAAAATCAAAATCAAACCAACCATTATCTCCACCGATTGATGTAAAAGACTGATAAATGGAAGCATCACTATACGCAGATATATCACACTCTTTTCTATCTAAAAAAATAGCATCTTCTATTTGTTTTTTATGATCTTTATCATAAACCGTACCATTAAAATCATTCCATCTACTTATAACTTGATTTTCTCTTATCTCTTCTACTGCTTGTTTTACTGCATCAATATATTTTATAGGTGAAATATTTGAAAAATATTTTCTTGCATTATCATTTTGTTTTACTACTTCTGATTTTAAACCTTCAATTAAAGCTTTAGCAACACTAAAAGGAACAGGTGTAAAAAGATTTAACCAATAAGAACTCAATCCTATAGACATCAAAGGAACTTTTATAATATACCTTTTTAAGCCCAAAGCATTTGCAGTTTCTAAAATCATCTGCTTATAACTTAATTCTTCGGCACCTATATCAATAATAATACTTTTTGTTTCTTTTAAAAATAGTGCACTTTCTAAGTATTTAAGAACATCCGTTACTGCAATTGGTTGGGCTTTGGTTTCTACCCATTTAGGTGTAGTCATAATAGGAAGTTTTTCTGTTAAATTTCGTATAATCTCAAAACTAGCACTTCCAGAACCAATAATCACTCCAGCTCGTATCCAAATAGTCTGTAGATTTTCATTTGAGCTTAGTACTTCACCTGTTTCAATTCTACTTAATAAATGTTCACTTGTATCTTCGTCTTTTACTCCTAAACCACCAAGATAGATGATTTTTTTCACTCCGCACTCATTTGCAACATCTACAAAATTTTGAGCCGATTTTTTATCTAGTTCTTTATAGTTTTTATTATTGAGTGAGTGAATAAGATAATATGCAACCTCTACACCATCTAAAGCTTTTTTTAAAGATTCTTTATCAAAAGTATTCCCTTCCACTACGTCAACTTTTTCTAAAGTCCCTTTTGAAATTGAATTTTTGTTTCTCACAAGTAATCTTAATTCAATACCTTTATTTTCTAATAATTTTTGTTTTAATCGTCTTCCAATATATCCTGTAGAACCTGTTAATAAAACTTTCATTTAAAACCCTTTATAGAATTATTTTAACATAAAGAGAAAAAAAAATCTAATTTAAAAGCTAAGTATATTATAATGGATAAATTTATGTGTAGAAAGAAAGGATTTTTATGAAAAAAATATTAGCGTTAATTGTATTTGGTATGATAGCTGTAGTTTATATCTCATCAAAGCAATATTAATATTGCTTTGTGATAATGCTACATTGTTTTTGTAGTTAATAAAGTAGAAGTATATTAAATACTTTTATTTGTGAAAAGAAGATGCGATTATACTCATAAACTCATCTTTTGTTTTTTTCTCTTTTTTAAAGATTCCTCTTAATGCTGAAGTGATAGTTGTAGAACAAATCTTTTGAACCCCTCTCATCTCCATACACATATGTCTTGCATCAATAACAACAGCAACACCTTTTGGTTCGATTGCCTCATTAATTGCATCTGCAATTTGCTCTGTTAATTGCTCTTGAATTTGTAATCGTCTTGCAAATACATCAACAACTCTTGGAATTTTCGAAAGACCGATAACTTTACCATTAGGGATATATGCAACATGTGCTTTTCCAATAATTGGTAACATATGATGCTCACAAGTTGAATACAACTCAATATCCTTTACAATTACCATCTCATTGTTACTACTTGAAAACAACGCAGATTGAATAATCTCTTTTGGATCTTGTTTATATCCACTACACATAAACTCCCAAGCTTTAGTAACTCTTTTTGGAGTGTCAAGTAATCCTTCTCTTGTTGGATCTTCTCCAATATGTTGTAATATTTTTTTAACTGAATTTTCCAATTTTTTCCTTTATTTTATTTATTATATATTATTTAAAAATAGATTGTTATAAAGTATTATTTTTAATATGTTTTATTTTGGGAATTATAACTAAATTGTTTGTGATTTTTTATTAAGTAAGTGGAGCTTCAGATAGGACTTGAACCTACGACCTGCTGATTACAAATCAGCTGCTCTACCAACTGAGCTACTGAAGCAACATTATTAATTTTGTATTTTAAGTGGAGCGGGAGACGAGACTCGAACTCGCGACAATCTGCTTGGAAGGCAGAGGCTCTAGCCAACTGAGCTACTCCCGCTTAAAAAAGTGTCAAACTAAAAGTGGTGGGTCCTGAAGGACTCGAACCTTCGACCACTCGGTTATGAGCCGAGTGCTCTAACCAGCTGAGCTAAGGACCCTTATCAAGCTAGTCTTCTTTTGTTTGATAGCGGAATTATAATCGATAAATATTTAAAAGTTCCTTAAATTTTTTAAAAATAAATAAATTTACCTATTTAGACTTTTACAACAACTGTACTGTACGGATTATATAATACATTGGCCCTATTTTGGATTTTTACATTTCTTCGTTGTGTATAATCAACTTTAAAAGTTCCACCAAAATCACTTGAAAATTTTGCACATATTTTAGCAGCTTCCTCTATGAGTTTTTCAGGAATTGTTTTTTTTGTATTTGAAACAATAACATGAGAAGATACTTGTTCTTGTAGGTGAAACCAATAATCACTTGCCCTACTATTTTGTAGTAAATATATATTTTCTCTCTCATCACGACCAAGCATTATCTTATAACCATCAATAAAAAAACTTTTATAAGGATTTGCCTTTTTTGTCTTTTTTTGATTTTTATCTTTTTTAGGCATATAAAACTCTATCTCATCATTTGTTTGTGCATTATTAATAATATACATCATTCTATTATAGAACTCCAATTTTTGAGTAAGGTTTGTTTCTTCTATATGTTGATTTTTTAGTTTTTGCTTTGTTTTTTTGGATTTTGTAAAGAGATCATTTGATTTTTTTAATTTTACACTTTTTTCAAAACCTGTATACTCATACAAACTTGAGATAATCTGGCTTGCTTCTTCATTATAAATAGTTGCATTTTTTTCCAATTCTTCTATATTTTCTAAGTTATTGAGTATCTTCTCTATCTTTTTAATATGTTTGTTTAACTGTGTACATTTTTGTTTTTTAATGTTTTCTAACTCTTTTTGCTCTTTATTCTTGTAAATATCTAGTAAAAAAGTATCAATATCATCTATAGTTTTCTCTTCAAATTGAAAAC
>JBATTX010000222.1:0-5278 GCA_049670825.1 Arcobacteraceae bacterium
GTATAAATATCTAATTTTGAGATATCTTTAGATTCAATAAACGCTATTACGTTTTTCATTTTTTCTCCTCAAACCAAGACAATGTAACATGTATGTCATCTTCAATTTGTTTTTTTAATTCTTCAAATTTATCATACTTTTTATTATCTCTAATCTTTTTGATAAATTCAATTTGTATATTTTTGGGAATCTCTTCGTTAAATTCATTACTTAAAATACTTGTTTCAACTGCGAATTTTCCATCAGTGGTAACTCTATGTCCTATAAAAGTAACAGAGTTATAAATTTTATCATTTAAGACAGTTCGCGTGATGTAAACACCCTCTTGTGGAATCAGAAAATTTGCTACATTAATATTAATCGTAGGTACAAACTCTTGTTTTCCTAAACCCTGTCCCTTGATAACTAATCCTTCTAAATTATAGTTATATCCCAATAATTTATTTGCATATTCAATATTCCCATCTCTTAAATAAGATCGTATCACTTTTGAATGAACAGCAATATCATCAATTTTATACTCTTCGACAATTTCAACATCGCCATCAAAAAGTTCAATAAGTTTTGTATTGTCATAAGCAGCAAGATGTCCAAAATGAAAATCATACCCAACAACTATTTTTTGTAAATTTGGAAACTCTTCTTTTAGTAGTTTAATAAATTGAGAGCCACTTAGATGTTTAATATTTTCTAATGGATAAAAATAAATTGGATACTTTGTATGCTTTTGTCTGTGAGTAAAAGGTGATAAATTGGCATAAGTTGTTTGAATCACAATTATTCCACCATTATTATCTAATCTGTTAAACAATTGTTGATGAGCTAAATGCATACCGTCAAAACCACCAATAGCTATGCTGGTAATTGTATCTTTTTTTATAACTATTCCTTTTAAACTAATTTGGTATAATATCCAAAAACAATTAAGGATTCTATTATTAACTGTAAAATCAATATATACCAAATCGTAAAGAAAACAAATGATAACTTCGAACCACTTGTTCAAGAATTTGTGAAGATGTCTTCTAGGTGGGCTAAAGTTGAAGTTCATAGTTTATTTAACAAACAAATTTCAAAGGCACAAACACTTGGAGAGAAAGAATCACAGCAAGCATATAATGAACTTTATATTCCAAAACTCTCAACTGGTTATAATATCGCCTTAGATGTTTTAGGACAAAAACTTGATAGCTTTAAATTTAGTAAACTATTAGAAGATAAACTCACTATTAATTTTTTTATTGGTGGTGCATATGGTTTTGATAGAGAGTTTTTGTCAAAATGTGATAAAACAATTTCGTTAAGTGAACTTACCTATGCGCACAAAATTGCAAATATCGTTTTATGTGAACAGATATTTCGTTCTCTATGTATACTTAATAACCATCCTTATCATAAATAATTTAGAATAAATTTGCTATACTCCTAAAATTTTATAAGAATAGGATAAAAAAGTGGCTTCAACTAAACAAATAGATGAATTAGAAGTGTTATTAAATCAAAGATTAGTTACAATAGAAAGTAACATTACAGATGGTATAGATAATATATCAAAATTGAATGACTGTGATTGTAAAGATGACTTAGATTTTGCAGAAGCTAGTAGTGATAGTTTTACTTCAGGGTTAATTATCAACCAACAAAAACAAGAACTAAAAGAGATTAAAGAAGCTTTAGAAAGCATCAAAAATGGTACTTATGGTATTTGTGAAATGTGTGATGAACCTATTGCGATAGGGAGACTCAAAGCAAAACCATTCGCAAAATTCTGTACAGATTGTAGAGAAATTCACGAAAACAACAATAACTCAAAATAAGTTATTATTAAGGATTAGAATATGGGATTAAAAAAATATATATTGGGTTCATTGCTATTAGCAATTATCGTATTTGGTTATACATTTAGTATTGAGGCTGGAGATTATAGAGTACAAATTTTAGATTTTACATTAATTTTACCGATTGCTGTATGGGTTATATTACCAATGGTGACTCTACTTGTATTAACAATTTTACATATTTTATTTTATGGTTTAAAGAATTATTTTATGGTGAAAGCGATTGCTAAAGATTCAAACTCTTTAATGAACTTAATCAATAAAAGATTATTAAACCAAGATTCAAATACTCATTTTCAAAATGAAAATTTTAGAGAGATAGGTGCCGTAGTAAGTCAATTAGATGTTGATGTAACAAACACAAACTTTAGCTCAGAAAATAAAGATATTACAAAAACAGTTGACCAAAAGTTTACTATTAATTCAGGAAAATATGTATCATCAAAAGAATTAAAACTTGATGCAAATAACCCACTCATGATCAAAAATCTTAAAAATAGAATCTCTATTGATGATAATTTTGCATTAGATATAGTAAAAAATCCATCTAAAAACTCTCAAGAGATTATCAAAGAAGCATTTTTAAAAGTTGTAGAAACAAAATCTATGACTTCTCTCAAAAAAGTTCTTTCTGAGTTACATTTTGATAACGAAATGGTAAAAGCACTTCTAAAAAAAGATAGTGAACAAAAACCTGATTTTGCAATGACAAATGATGTAATATTAGATTTAATCAAAAAAGTTACACTTACAAATACAGAATTAGTTGAGATTTCGAAAGATTACAAAAACTCTATGACTCCTGATCAATTAATTAAATTGTTTGAAGATTTATCTTCAGAGAAGGAAGAATATACAACTGCATATCTATATGTTCTTGCTGATTATGAAATGGTTGACAAAATAAGAGATATTTTAGTAAATAGTGCAGCTGAAGAGTATATTCCATTTAAAGCACTTTTAGATTTAAAAGATGCTGGAAAAAATACTTATTCACTTGACACTTTAAGTTATAAATAAATTATTTGAATATATGAATACAACTGTAGACTTCTCAAAACCTGTAATAGCATTAGCTCCACTTGCAGGGTACACAGATCTTCCTTTTAGATCTGTGGTTAAAAATTTCGGTGTTGATTATACTGTTAGCGAAATGATAAGCTCAAATGCTTTAGCATACAATAGTGAAAAAACTAAAAAAATGCTTGAAAAATCTCCAAATGAAGACCCATTTTTTGTACAACTTGCAGGTAATAAAACAGAAATCTTAATAGCCGCGATTGAAAAGCTTAATGAGATCGATGGGATAGCAGGAATTGATTTAAATTGTGGATGTCCTGCACCTAAAGTATATAATCATGGAAGTGGTTCAAATCTTTTAGGAGACTTGCCAAGACTTCAAAGTATGCTAAGAACCATTAAAAAATATTCAAACAAGAAATACACTACATGTAAAGTAAGAATTGGTGTTGATGAAAAAATTCCTGTTGATATTGCAAAAGCCATTGAAGATTGTGGAATTGACTTTATTGCAGTGCATGGTAGAACAAAAAAAGGTGCTTATAAAGCAGCTGTTGACTATGATGCAATTGCAGCTATCAAACAAACTGTGAGTATCCCTGTTATTGCAAATGGTGATATTACAGACCTTGAAAAAGCAAAGTATGTTTTAGAACACACTAAAGCAGATGGGATTATGATAGGGCGTGGAGCAATAGGGAAACCTTGGATATTTCATCAAATTTCATCAAACAATGATACTATTTCAAATGAATTAAAAAAAGCGATTATCATAGAACATCTAGAAAAAATGGTTATGCACTATAATGAATATGGAGTTGTTATGTTTAGAAAGCACCTACATACGTATTCTAAAGGCTATGATGGAGCAAATAACTTCAGAGACAAAGTAAATCAAATAACAGACCCAAAAGAGATGCTAGAGCTTATAAATCTATTTTTTTAACCTCTAGTCCACTTTGAAAATCAACAATAGCTTCAAAAAGCTCATTAACATCTAGGGGCTTTTGAATATATCTATAAACACCAATCTCATTTGCTTTCATGAAATAATCAAATTCTCCATGTGCTGTAGTTAAAATACATGGCATCTCAGGATTGATTTTTTTAATCTCTTCTATCATATCAAGACCATTTAACTCAGGCATTTTAATATCAGAAACTACTACATCATAATTGTATTCATTCTTTTTAAACAAATCAAGTCCCTCTTGTCCATTTGAAGCAATAGAAACATGAGCAAAAACTTTTTTAAGAATATCTGAAAACAGTTTTTGGATAACTTCATCATCCTCTACATACAAAAGATTAAGATTTTTTAAATTTTCAATGTTTTCAAGATTCATTAATTTCCTTAGACAAAAAAAAAGCCAAGCGGTTACCCACTTGGCTTTTTATGTTAATTGTATTGGTTACCCTAAAAATGGGTTTGCATATAATGCAATTAAAGCAATAACAAGTGTATAAATAACTTGTGCTTCGATCATCGCTAAAGCAATGAACATAGTAGTCATAAGTTTTCCACCCATACCTGGATTTCTAGCTGTTCCAGCAATAGTTGCAGCAGCAGTATTACCCATACCAACAGCTCCACCTAGAGCAGCAAGACCTAGACCAACACCAGCAGCAAGTACTGAGTAAGCTTTTAAAGTTTCGTTAGCAACATTTGCATCAGATGCAAAAGCAGCAGTTGCAATAGCAACCATTAAGAATAAAATTTTTTTCATTCTAAAATTCCTTGTAATAATTTATTTTATAAAAGTCCGTTCGGATAGCGTAAACATAAGATACAATCAAATGCCAATACAAACATAAATGCCTATATTTCCCTACTAAATACTTTTAGTGAGTGCATTATATATCATTTTTCTTTAAATGTCAAAAGATTCCTTAATGATTTTTATTAATTTTTCAATACTTTTATCCAAAGTATACTCTAAAGCCTTGTTGTAATTCTCTTTTTGTATATTTTTAAGTTCTTCTTTATTGATTAATAATGAATCCAATTTAAAAGAGGTGCTTCTATCTGCATCATTTTGAATTAAGGAAAAGACATCAACTACCTCTGAAGCATGATTTTGTTCCATCAAAAACACAGCATTTTTATAACTCATGGCTCTTATAACATCCACGGCAAAATATTTTAAGTATGTTGGTAAAATAAATATATCTGAAGCGATAAACAGCTCATCAATATTTTCATAATTTTCTAATAAAATATATGGGTAGCCTAAATTTGCTTTTTCCATCTTTGTTCGTAACTGATGAATTTGCTGAGAGTTAGACTCGATTATCAAAGTAAAATTTTTTTCATAAAGGCGAGAGATAGCATCAAAAAGATATCCCAACCCATTTTTCGCTAAATCATTACCTCTAAATAAAATTATTTTCGATTTTTTTTCTATTGAATGATTTTTTCG
>JBATTX010000223.1:0-5581 GCA_049670825.1 Arcobacteraceae bacterium
GACTTCTACTAAAACAATACACCAAGATATTTATGGAACTATTTGCATACTCATCTATGTAAACTAAGATATTATTTTTTACACCTATGAGATCTTCTTTTTTAAGAAGATATGGTCTTTTATCGATACTAAGTTTTGAAGTAGCAATAGAGGGATGCTCTTGTAACATCTCTTTGATATCTTGTACTAAGTTTTCGATATTACTCATTTTACTTCCATAAGTTATCCCTAGAGACATTTTGATTCGTCGTCCTATGACTCTTTTTGACCAGTTTAGTATAGACATATTTGCTAACTGTGCATTTGGTACAGTAATCATCGCATTTGCAAAGGTTCTAATTCTTGTCGTTCTCATGCGTATATCAACAACAGTTCCCTCTACATTTCCAGCTTCTATCCAATCACCTTGAGAAAAAGAGTTATCAGTTATGATATTAAGTGAACCAAAAAAGTTCGTAAGGGTATCTTTAGCTGCAAGTGCGATAGCAATACCACCAATACCAAGTGAAGCGATAATCGCTTTGATATCAAACCCTAACTGAACCAATAAAAAAAGAACTAAACAAATCAAAATGAGTATTTTTAAAATTCGTAGTAAAAAATCTACCATCTCTTTTCTCATATTTGGATAGTCATTAAATATTTTGTCTGATGAAAGATTAATATAATTTGTCAAAATCCTATAAAACATATATGAGAAAAGTGAAAGGTACACGGTATTAAACCAAGGTACGAGTTGATTCACAATATTTACTTTATCTATAAGTAAAAAAAGTGATAATTGTAAAGCAAATACATAAATAATAATTGAAACAGTAAAGCTAAAACTACTAGGTACAATATCTAAAATTGAAATATTTAATGTTTTAATTTTTTTAGATAATTTTGTATTAAAAACCCTTGTAAAAAATGGCAACACTTTAGAATTTATAATATAAAAAAACATAAATACAAATAACAAAATTACAATTTTCCCAATAGAGATATGAAAATAATAATTAAATATTTCAGATACATTTTTAATATAACTATGAGAATCGATCTTTTCAATCACATATTTTAAACTCAATTCATCAAGTATAAAATTACTTGGTCTGTATTGATTCATATTTGATTTCAAATAATTTAAAACAAGTAAATTCGCTTTTATTTGTCCTTCTAAAAGTACTAAAGAGTTTTTAAAATCTTTTGAGATAGGGTCTTTTAGTTCGCTTATTTCTGATGCTGTTTTATGGAATTCACTTAGGTCAATTTTCTCTAACTCAACAATTGCTCCATCAAGTAAAGAAATAAAATATTTCTTATTTTTAAAAGAATTTTTCGCATCTATAATGGCATTAATAGTTTGTGCAAAATTTTTGTTATTTTCTAAAACTGATATTTTAATAAGATCTCTTGAAACTGCTAAACTATTATCATATTTGGAATTTATATTTATTTTGCTATTGAAAAAATTTATTTGTTTTATATACTCTTTTTGATCAAAAACATATACAACTTCATCATTTATGTTTTGTACTATCTTTTCGATTTGTGTATCGATTTTTTCGATTTGTTTATCTGCGTGTGTTTTAAAGTTTTTATTTTGAATAAGTTTAATAATAAAACCCAAATCATACGGGTCCACATCAGAAGCTGTAGCATCTACATTATCTTTTTCTTGGATTATTGAAGTTGGATTTTGTTCAGGAAGAAGACCTTTGCCATCTAAAAAGTGATTGTCAGCAAAAAGGTTAAGAGAAACTATAAAAAGAAGTGATATTTTTAATATATTTGAAATAAAAATGTTTTTTGGCATATCGTTTAAAAATCCTTTAGTATAAAAATAAAAGAGATGATTATAACATAATTACCTCTTTTATATACTAATCTGTTATCAAGATAAAGTATTGTCTGTTTTATTTATTTGAAAACACCTCTTTAGCCACAAACAAGCCATTTAAAGCACAAGGAAAACCACCATAAACTGCCATTTGCATAATAATTTCTACAATCTCCTCTTTACTACAACCTACATTTAAGCCAGCTTCTATATGTACTTTTAGCTGTGGTGAAGCATTTCCCATAACAGTAAGTGCAGCTATTGTAGCTATCTCTCTTGATTTTAAATCTAATTTATCTCGTGTATAAATATCCCCAAAAGGAAATTCGATAAGTAAATCTGCAAACTCTGGTGCAATATCTTTTAGTGCATCAATTACTTTTTCCCCGGCACTTCCATCTACTTCTTTTAACTTTTCCCAGCCTTTTTTATATCTATCTGATTTCATAATAATCCTTTTTAATTTTTATGATTATATAAAAAACTGAAAATTTACAGTATAAGAAAAGTATCTTTTTTTATAAGTTTTGTTCCCTAAAAAACAAAGGGGTAGTTTTATAAGATTTTTTAAATTGATTGATAAACCAAGATACACTAGAATACCCGCAAGATGTAGCAATCTCACTTATAGAATTTGTTGTATTTTTTAACATTGAAACAGATTTTTCTAGTCTTTTTGTATCTAACCATGTTTTTGGATTTTGATTATAAAGTCTCAACATCTCTTTTCTCAAAGCCTTTGAGTTGAGTCTTGTAAGTTTACACATATCATCTATACTATTTATAATGTCTAAATTATCTTCTAGTATATATTTGATTCGAGATGATTTTGTATTGATGATATGATTTAAGAAGCTAATAAACTCATCTTGATTTTTTGATAAAGTATATAAAAATATCTCCTGTATTTTTAATTTCATCAAATCAAGTTTATTTTCTAGTTTGATTGAAAAAAAGTCATTAATATTAGAAATAGACGAATCAATCAAAAAATCTCGTTTGATTTTTAATAGCTTACTTTGAGTATTAGTAGACATAGAAATATTAAATTTCTTGATAAAGTCTAAGACAAAATCATCATCAAAAGATATTACTATCGATTCAAAGCTATCATTATTGCCTACTATTTCACTCATAAAATAATTTGCTTGTGATAAAAAGAGTATCTCCGTTGTATCAATAAAAACATCTTTTTCTTGAAGATGAAGTGTCTTACTTCCATTTATAAGAAGAATGAGAATATGCATACTATTTCGTAAATGCAACTTATCTGTCTTCAATAAATGGGATTTAGATGCTATAAATGTATCATCATAAATAAGTTGATACAAGTGTTTATTTTCAAGTATATAATTAGGTATCGTTGTAATCATATTTTGATCATTATGCAATCAATGTATTTCGAATCGCCTTTATCTCATTAGGTCCTGTCTCGCAACATCCACCTATAACTTTTGCACCTTTTGTGTACCAAAGATGTGCAAGTTTTGCATACTCACTTGCGTCAAGTTCACCTTTTTCCCATATTTTTGTTACTGCATTATATGTTGAACCACCATTTGGGTACACAACAATTGTTTTAGAACATACAGCTTTGATATTTTCAACAAGTTGAGGAATATACTGAGGTGCTGTACAATTTATACCAACGGCACCAACATGCTCTTGTGTATTTAAAAAATTCATACACTCGTTTATCTCATCACCAGCATTTGTAAAGTTAGAATCTTTTGCACTAAATGTAATCCACGAATCTATATCTTTATACTCCTTTAACAACTCAGCAATAATCTTTGCCTCTTTTAATGAAGGGATAGTCTCACACGCTAAAATATCAGGAGATGTACCTACGATAATTTCTAGTCTTGTTTTATGGAACTCTTTTAACTCATCATCACTTATTTTATAATCACCACTATACTCAGAACCATCTGCTAAATATGCACCATAAGGTCCAATTGAAGCAGCAACCAAAGGTTTTACTCGTGTATCTTTCTCTTCACAATTTTCCCAAAATTTATCTCTTGTATCTTTTGCTATGTTGATTGATAACTTTATAAGCTCTATTGCTTTCTCTTTTGTAAAACCTTTTTGTAAAAACCCTTCGATACTTGCTTGATAACTTGAAGTGATTATACAATCAGCTCCAGCTTCTAAATATTGTTGATGTACCTCTTGTATCACTGTAGGGTTTTCATCTAAAAACTTTGCAGACCATAATGAATCATTCACATCATAACCATTTCTTTGTATCTGTGTTCCTAGTGCACCATCCAAGATAAATGCATTTTGTTTTTGTAAAATATTTTCTATTATATTCATATTACTTACCTTTAAAAAAATTAATTATATCAAAGTTTAATAATATTAAATTTATTTTTTCTAAATAATGTAAAAATTATACTTCAATAATTTAAAGTAAAACTATCTTATAATGCTACAAAATACAATTGGACAATACTCTATATGAAAACAAAACTACATACATTTTTACTCTACCCATTGATTTTAATATTTTCTGCTTTTATGAAAGGGAAAAAAAAGGATTTTAAAGGTTTTTTTAGCCAAGAGAAACAACCAAAACAAAAAGATATACTAAAGGTTATCTCAAATAGGAATCGTTTTTATGAAAATATACCACTCTTTTTTAACAAACAATCACCCCTTTATGATCAAACATTAATAGAGTTTGAACTTGATTTAAACCTACGACCAGAAGAGAAAAAGTATTTTAACTTTGATTTTTCAAAAGTTCTTGATATCTACCATACTCTTTCAATGTTAAGTGCAAGAGTAACAAATAAAAATATAGTAGTAAGTTTTAATTTTGAAAAACAAAAACTTGATGACTCACAGATAAATCATCTTTTACGATATCTCTTTTTAACATTTGCTTCTAAAAAAGTTGATACTTTGTATTTTGATAACACACTACTCAAAGATACAAAAAGCCAACAAGCTTTTGAAACAATGGCATCATATCTTGAAGATGCAACTATAGAAAACTTTTCAAATGCAAAAAATCTTTATGTGCTTACCTGCAAAAAAAGCAAAGATACTTTTGATATTATTTGGTCCTCAAGTTCAACTATAGAACTTACTGAGTTCAATAAAGTGTATGACAAATATGGAACTCTACTTAAAAGTGATATCCAAATCACAAATAGCCCTATTTATGCATTTCATAAATAAGACTTCTGAGATAAATTAATTTTTTAAGTTATATCACGCTATTATTTTACCAAACAATCGTTTGGATAAGATTATGGCACTAAAAAAAACATCAAAAGAAGAGATACTCAAAGAGTCGATTCAACTTTTTAAACAAAAGGGTTACTACAACACCTCTATGGCAAACATTGCGGACGCTTGTGGTCTTATAAAAGGGAGTATCTATCACCATTTTAAAAGTAAAGATGAGATAGGAATTGAGGCTTTAAAATATATTCATGAGTATTTTGAAAAACATATCTACTCACTTGCTAAGAGAGAAGATTTAACAAAGAAGGAACAATTAACCCTTTTCGTGCAAAAAACAAATGAGTACTTTTTAAATAGTAAAGGGGGATGTTTACTTGGAAATCTAGCACTTGAAGTCTCGTATGAAAATAGAGCTTTTAAAGAGGAGATCAAATCATATTTTCTATCATGGGAAAATGCAATGGCAACAATACTTCTTGAAAAATATGGAAATGAAAAAGCCAATGAATTAGCAAAAGAGTATGTTGCACTCACTCAAGGTGCAATCATGATGATGAA
>JBATTX010000224.1:0-3438 GCA_049670825.1 Arcobacteraceae bacterium
CTTGCAGAAAAAAATAGATTATTTGAATTAGAAAGAGAAAAAGAGCTTTTAGAATTCTCAAAAAAGAATCATGAAGAACCTGTATTTGAAAAAAAAGAGATCGCTCCAAAAATTGAAGTTGATAAAAAAACGCAATTCAAAAAAGAGACATTTACTGTAGAAAATAATGATGTAACAGTTACTGATAATAATATTACTACACAAAATCCAGTTGTTGTAACTCCTACTGAACCTGTACAAAATAAAAGCTTTTATACAGTTACAAATAGTTTAAAATACAGTCTATTTAAAACAATCGTTCAAGAAACAAAAACAACTAAAGCAAGAATTTCAATTTGTAATGATAAAGCAGGGAAAACTACCATTTATATTGGACCATTTGAAAATGAGGAGCTGCAAAGAAAAATGATTGAACTTACAAATGCTCAAAATCAAAATATTAGCATGACCTCTGAAAATATAACAGAAGAAGATTTTAATGCTAGATGTAATCTAGAGTAGTTTTTAGTACTTCTTCTTTTGCTATAGTTAGTTTATTCGTATTTATGCTCAAGCCTGCAGCATTTTTATGCCCACCACCATTAAACTGACTAGCTATAACAGAAACATCTATATCATTTTTACTTCGTAAAGATACTCTTACTTTATTATCTATAACTCTAAAATAAGCAACAACTTCAACAATACCAATATTTAAAACCATATCAACAATATCATCACATTCGTGTACTAATACACCTGTTTCTTTTATCCATTCTTGCTGAACACAAACAGTTGCCAACTTCCCTTCTTTGTGTAGTTCTAATGAATTCATTATTCTAGGAATCATTCTAAATCGAGCTAAGGATTCTCTTTTTAGTAATTTTTGAGATATATGTGATACATCAATTTTTGCTTTCATCAAAGTAGTAATCACACGAAATGTTTCCTCGTTTGTTCGAGGTGTTGTAAAAGCGATACTATCATCATAAATTCCAACATATAAACATTCTGCATTGTGTTTTGAGATATTTAAATTATTTACTTCATAAAAACTATAAAGTAACTCTGCTGTACTTCCTTTTGTATCATCAACTATATTGATATCTGCAAAATTAGTATTTGACTGATGGTGATCAATAGAGATAGATTTAATCTCATGATCAAATTCCTTCCCAACTCTATACATATCAGCACAATCCAAATAGATCACTAAATCATAAAACTTAGGTATTTCATTTGTAATTTTATCAAACTTATTTAAAAAATCTAATCTTCTTGGTAATAAATCAGAGATATTAAATACTTTGTGTTTAAATCTATTTTCATACAAAAAGTTACTCAAAGATAAAGCAGATGAAAGTGTATCAGCGTCTGGATTTTTATGGGTCACTAAGAGTATATAATGAGCATTTTGAATCTCTTGGTACATTTGTTTTAATAATTCACTATTTTTCACTCATATATCCTAATTCAATAAGTTTATCATAAATTTTTCCTGCCATTGGTCCTGCGGCACTTCCTCCGTGCCCACCATGCTCTACAAGTATCGTTACTACATATTGTGGGTTTTTATATGGAGCATAGGTTGTAAGCCAAGCCTGTGATCGTTGAAAATACTCTAATTCATGCTCTTTCATTCTTTTTTTCTCTGATTGTGGAATACCAACAACTTGCGCAGTTCCTGTTTTGGCCGCCACTGTTGTTTTTGATTTAATATAATGCACTGCAGTTCCCATTGGTTTATTGGCAACATGATACATCCCTTTTTGTATAAGTCGTAAATCTCTTTTAGAAATATTAGTATCTATACTTTCGATCAAATTGTCATCTTTTAAAAAATGTGGCTTTTGTAATTTATTCGTAGCCATTGCTCCAGTATACCTAGCTATTTGCATAGGTGTAACACTAATAAAACCTTGACCAATTGATGCAACAACTGTTTCCCCTACATACCAAGGTAAATTTCGTTCGGCTTTTTTCCATTGCTTATTTGGGTTAATTCCAGAAGATTCACTTGGTAAATCAACACCAGTTTGTACCCCTATCCCAAATCTATCTAAAGTATTATGAATATTATTAATTCCAACTTTTAAACTTCCTTTGTAAAAAAAGTCATCACAACTCTCGCGAATAGCCTTTACAAACGATGTGTATTTATGACCTTTATCATTCCAACATCTAAATTTCCTATCTCCTAATTGCATAGAACCATTACAATATACATTAAAACTTGGAGATATGTTATTTTCTAAAAAAGAAAGTGCCACACCCATTTTCATAACTGAACCAGGAGGATAGACTCCATTTATCAATTTATTTGTAAAAGGATGATTAAAGTTATCTTGAATTTTTTTCCAATCTTTATGGCTTATTCCATTTACAAATAAGTTATTGTCAAATTCAGGAAAACTTCCTGCTGCTAACAATTCACCATTATTTGCATTCATAACGACAACAGCACCAGCCTTATCACCAAAAAGTTCATGTATATATTTTTGCAATTCTATATCAACAGTAAGAGTGATATCTTTTTTTTGAGATTTTACCTCATTTAAAACCTTGATTTTTTGATATATTGAATTTACCTTTACCTCTTGATATCCTAACTTTCCACGTAACTCTTTATCATAATATTTTTCAAGGCCTGTTCTTCCAGATGTATCATAATATTTACTTTCAGGATCATTATCGATATCTTTTTGTGAAGTTCTACCCATATACCCTAACATATGCGCACCAACATCATTGTACAAATATTCTCGAATTGTAGAAGATTTTATCTCAACATTTTCATTTGAATTAAAAATTGTATAGTACTTAAAAAACTCATCATAAGAGATATATTCCACAAGTTGTACTAAACCATGTCTATATGGAGAATCTAGTTGCTTATATTTTTTTAAAAGTTTTTCATATTTGAATTTAGGAAAATATTTTACTATTAAAGCTGCTACCTCTTCAACATTTTTAAACTTTGTATTTCCTCTTAAATGTGGTTTAATATTAATACTAAAACCTACTTTATTTACTGCTAGATATTTTCCATTTCTATCTAAAATTGAACCTCTTGAGGCAACTTTATATAATTTTTTTATATAGTTTTTTTGAGATAATTTTTCGAAATGTTCATTGGAAATCACACTTAGATAATAAACTCTTCCCAACAATAACAAGATAATAAATAAAATAAATCCAATAATAATCTTCAATCTCATAAAATAAATCCTACAATAAATATATCAATAATAAAATTAATGAAAAAAACAATTAACATATCCAAATGAAATGAAGTTTGTATTTGAACCATAAGATAAAAGATAAGATAAAATGACAATACATACAAAAATCCAGACATCAAATCAGAAGAAAAAAGATGTTTGATTCGAGGAATAATCACATAATAAACAACTAAAGAGATGATTGTTAATGAAAATAATTTCAACCCTTGCGTGTTTT
>JBATTX010000225.1:0-6030 GCA_049670825.1 Arcobacteraceae bacterium
ATCTAGTTTATAAAAATTACTTTCTATAAATTGATATTATTTATTAACATTATATTTTTTAAAGATCATTCAAATCAACCTTCTAAACTTTCGTTTGTCTGTCTTGTTTTGTGGATGGGATTATAAAAGATTTTTTCTTTATTGTCAAGCCCTTTCGCTTATTTCTAACTTAAATTTTTAAATTCTTTTTCATCTAAATCAAAAATTTGCTATTAAACTATATACATATCCTATATTTTAAGCTTTTTAAAGGCAGATATGTATAATTTTAGATAATTATTTTACTAAAGCAGAGATAGCTTTAAAATTTGGATTTTTTGCATTTACTGTTAATTCAAACAATAATGATTCATATGTAGTAGGAATAACACCTGCTTGGACAAGTCTTTCTATTGCCATAATTGTATTATACTGTTCTCTTGAACTCACACAATCTGTAACTAAAACTGGTTGTAAACCCTCTTCTAATAAGTCAAGACAAGTTTGAAGTACACATACATGTGTTTCTATACCTGCTACAATTACTACTTTTTTACCTGTAGCTTTAATTGCTTCCATAGTTGTTTCATTTGCACAACATGAAAAAGTTGTTTTTTCAAAGTGAGGATCAGAAGTAACTAACTCTTGTAAAGAAGGTATTGTCTCCCCTATTCCCTTTTTATATTGTTCATTTACAATAAATGGTAGTCCGTGAATTTTTAAACCTTTAATAAGAGTCACTAGGTTTTTTTCTATAACATCTTTATTAACCATATGCGGGAAAAGTTTTTCTTGTACATCTACTAAACAAAATAATGTATCTTCTATTTTAATCTTCATTGTTACTCCTAAATTTTTTGTTATTTATAATACACCATAATAAAAAAGAAACAAAATAAAAAGTAAAAATATTATTACTTTTTTCTTCCTATGTATAAATTATACGCATATTTTATATTTTATAGATACTAAAAAATTGATTCTGCCCATTGAGTAATTGGACCACGAAGTACTTTTTTGAGTCTTAAAGCATAAAGATTTACTAAATCACTTTTATCTTTTGTTGATTTTAATAAAGTCGTTAATGAATTTGTATATTTATTGACATAAAAATTATCTATTTGTTTATTACTTCCTAATATAATCACTTTACAACTGCTGTCTATTCTACTTAAAATCATCTGCATTGTTTTATTTGATATATTTTGTGCTTCATCAACTATAATAAAAGCTTCACTAAGTGTTCTTCCTCTCATCTCCCCTACCCACATTGTTTCAATACAATAGTTTTGAATCGTTTGAGTTACTTTTTCATTTATCTCTTCTTCTGTTGGTTGAACATATTGTTTTTTGTTTGAGTTTTTTTGTTTGTGTTCACTTCTTGCCATATAATTAAAACTATCCATTAATGGGTGATTATAAATTGCAAACTTCTCTTCAAGTCCAGGTAAATATCCAACATCTTCCCCTTTATCCAAAGATTCTATTGAGTTTCTTATATATATGATTTTTTGGAATTTTTTTTGTCGAATCAATTTTACTCCACTACTTAATGCTAAAAGAGTTTTTCCACTTCCTGCTTTTGCTTCTACAATGATAATATTATAGTACGCATCTATTAATGCATTTGTAAAAAATAGCTGCTCTTTATTTAAGGGAATAACAATTTGCTCTCTTAACATTGTTTCATCTAGTGGATTTATTTTCCCATGTTTTATTGCACATAACAATACTTGATCACTATTTCTTACATTCATACAATATGAAAAATTATATGGTAAATATTCATTATCTAAATCTAAAATATTTTTATTGCTTATATCTTCTAAATCTTCAAAATTTATATCTATCTCTTTAACAAATTCTAACTCTTCATTTTCTTTTCCATCACCTTTTAAAAATGTTGTATCAAGATTTAGTGATGTGGCGCGTACTCTTGCCATAATATCATTAGATATAAATTCAATATTTTGGGGATAATAATGGTTTGCAAAACTTGCTACTTCTAAAATTTTTCTATCGTTTGAAATATTTAATGATATCTGTTTTGTATCTGTAACATAACTGCTTTTAGAGATGATATTTAAATCTATCATGCCTATTTTCAAAGAGATAATTTGATGTTTTTCTAACTCTTCACTAGTAGAGATAATATTACTATCTTCTAAAAATCTTGCAAATTGCCTTGCTTGAAAATTAATCTCCTCAAATCCGCTTTTTTTACTATCTATCTCATCAAGTACAATTTCAGGCAATATGATAAGATTTTTTCCTTCTTGACTTAAATTTGCAATATTAGTAAAGTCTTCCAATATAATATTTGTATCTACTACAAAATATTTATCATATGTATAGTTTGATTTTTTATTCATTATAGTTAATTCCATTTTTTATTAAATAAGATAAATTCATTATAATGATATTTAAATTATATTACTATTTAAAATTGTTTTTATTAGCATAAAAACAATTATTTAAAGTGAATTTACTATAATTAAAAAAACGATAGGAAAAATGATGTCATTAGAAGATAAAATAAAATGGAACAAAAAATATCAAACTACACCTTCTTTATCTCAAACTAGAAAAGCAAGCCAAAAACTTATTGATTTTATTAAGTATGCAACTCCTAATAAAGCATTGGACGTAGCTTGTGGCACTGGCAGAAACTCTATTTATCTTGCACAAGCAAATTTTGCTGTCGATGCAATTGATATATCTTGGATAGCTTTACAAAGATTAGAACAAAAAGGATATGAAAACATTCATACTATGCTTATTGATTTGGACAATTATATTCCTGAAAAAAACAGTTATGATCTTATTATAATGTCAAATTTTTTAGATAAAGAACTCATACCGCATCTATATAATGCATTAAAAAGAGATGGCATTTTGATTATTGAAACATATATGCATCACAATTCAAATGAAAAACCAAACTCTAATCCTGATTTTTTACTTCAAAAAGATGAGTTAAAAACTTTTTTTGACAACTCCTACAATATCTTAAATTATGATGAATTTGACAATGAATCTGAAGAATTATATAAAATGAGAAAACAATCTATAGTAATTCAGAGAACACAATAGATAGAATGTGTGTAAAATTGAATCACTTCTTCACAAAACCATTACAAATATTCACATATATCAAAACTTACATTTTTTTTACATATCTTTTTATTAGACTTAACCAAGATAGATTAACAAATCGGTATAATGCCGACCTCTGAACCTAATAGAATCCTATTAGACTCTATATTTAAAGGAATATAATGAATTTTGAAACTGCTGACCTATGCGATGACAATCAAGAAAAAAATATACAAGTTTTATCACCTGAATTTAAAAATTATGGTGGAAAGAAAAGATGTTATGGTGAAATCGTAACAATTAAACTAGACAAAAGTAACTGGAGGTTGTTAGAACTTCTAAGAGATGAAAATGGTGAAAATAAAATTGTGGTTGTTGACAATGCACAATTCTTTTATGGAGTTGTTGGTGACAAACTAATGGCTTTTGCTAAAAAAAATAACTGGGCTGGAATTATTATCAATGGATATGTAAGAGATGTTGCATATACAAAAGATATTGATGTTGCATTATATGCAATTGGTACTTGTCCTTTAAGAAACTTTGAAAAAACAAATTCATCAAGAGGTGATCAACTCAGCTTTGGTGGAGTTACATTTCATAATGGTGACTACATTTACCTAGATGAAGATGGTGTTATCGTTTCAGACCAAAAACTAATTTAGTTTTATCTACCCTTTTTAGGGTGGTATTTTTATGATAAAAAAAGTTTTATCGACATTGCAAAACTAATAATCACAATAATCGGTCGAATCAACTTTTGTCCATTTGCAAACACTAATTTTGCACCCACTAACGCCCCTAAAACTTGACCAGCCCCCATACATAATCCCACTGTCCAATATATTTTTCCTAAAACAATAAAAAATAATAATGATGATATGTTGCTTACAAAATTAAGTACTTTTGAATGTGCTGTTGCTTTAGTAAGATTAAATCCCAATAATGAAATAAATGCTATAGCAAAAAATGAACCAGTTCCAGGACCAAAAAAACCATCATAAAAACCTATTGCAAATGCAAAAACTACACTAAACACAAATACAGTGATTCGTTTTTCTTTATCTATTGCTCCAACATTTGGTGAAAACAGAAAATACAATCCAATCAATACTAATAATACTGGTATGATTTTTTTCAATATAGTTGCATCAATTTGTAAAAGTGCAAAGCCACCTAAAAGTGCTCCAATAAAAGTCATGACAATCATCAGTTTCATCTCTTTTATATCAACCATTTTTTTTCGTATAAAATAAAGTGCCGCAGTAAAAGAACCAAATGTTCCTTGAAGTTTGTTTGTTGCCAAAGCAGCAACAGGAGGAATTCCAGCATATAGTAATGCAGGAATTGTTAGTAACCCTCCTCCACCAGCAATTGCATCTACTAAACCAGCGACAAAAGCAACTGCAAATAAAAGTAACAATATATCAATACTAAATTCCATATAAGTTCCTATTATATTTTAATTTTTGAGTATTATAGTATCTTTTTGAAACTAAATATATATTAGAGTGAATTAATTCTATACAGTAAGTGAAATGTAAAATATGATTGTTGTTTTGATTAGTGGAGGAGCCACTCGGAGTCGAACCGAGGATCAAGGATTTGCAATCCAATGCATTAGCCACTTTGCTATGGCTCCATCTTTTAAGTGCAGAATTATAGATAAACTAAACTTAAAATATCATTATATTTTTGGTTTTCAGCAAAACTAATAAGTGATTTTGCTATTCTATCATATCAAATATACAATATGAGAGAATTTAATATGACTAACTTTACAAACGATATACAAAAAATTTACGATTTTATCAGTGAACAAAAAAATGAGATAAATAAACTTTATGAGTATTTAGAGAAAAACCAAGATGATAAGCTCGCTATCATCTCTGCATTTGCCCAGTATTTAGATATAGAGTTATCAAGTGATGTAAAACTAGCACTTATCACACGTCTTGTAAGTTTACGAGATGATAGTTTAGTTCAGGTTCTAAAACAATTACAATTTGATGATACACAAATCATTGAACTACAAGAAAAAGCGTATCAGTTTTCAAAAGATTATTGGATCGGTATTCATAAAGAAAGAATAGAGTTCATCTCTTCAAATAACCTTTTAACACCATTTTATCAAGAGGTTTTTAATGGAGTTTATTCTGTAGGTATTGAGATGTCAAAATGGCAAACATCATGGACAAAACTTATTATCAATGGAGTAAATAAAGATTTACTCAAAATGTTTGATAATGACAACGAAAAAGTGATGGAATATTTGGAGACAAATAATTTATTTGATAAAGGTCATGAGGGGTTGATTGCAGATAGAAGTTACTCAATGCTTACTAAAAACGAAGATGGATATAAAAGTAGCGCATATATCACTGCATTTAAAAAAGAAGTAACTGCTGTTATTGATGCACTTGAGGAGTTTGTAGATAAACTGATCGAACTAGAAGATGAAACATACAATCAAAAATGGGAATATATCCAATATCTACAATCAATCATCTGTGCATTTGCTGAGACAAATACAGACAAACTTGTATCAAAATGGGCAGAAGTCGATAGAGCTTGGATGAAAATAACAACTCCTATTCAAATAGGACATCCGCTAGAGTATTATGAAGATCATTTTAGAAAAGCTGTTGCTTTAGAGTGGGACATACGACTTACAAATCCAAAAATCCAAAACAATAACGAACGAGTAACAAAAATCAAAACGATGTTTGCAGATATCTTTAAAAATATCAAGAAAGAGGAATCAAAAAGTATTTATGATTTTTCTTTAAAAAGTTTAGACAAAGTACAACTCTACCTTGGTCGACCAGCACTATTTTTTGCAGCAGAGTTCAATGGACTTTTTTCAGCGCAAGTTGTACCAAATGATGAGATAGTTTCAAAAGAGTATGGGAAAAAAATATTTGCATTTAGTGATGAGATTTTACAAGGGCAAAG
>JBATTX010000226.1:0-2069 GCA_049670825.1 Arcobacteraceae bacterium
ACTATAACAAGAGAAGAGAATAAACCTCATAAGCTAATAATTATGGTAGTAGGAGAAGCAGCACGCGCAGATCACTTCTCTTTAAACGGCTATGAAAAAGAAACAAACCCATTATTAAAAAATGAAGAAATGTACTAGATGTATTACATGCAACACAAAAGATAGATATATTATGGAGAGATAATAACTCTGATAGTAAAGGGGTAGCTATACGTTTACCATATGAAAATTATAAAATTCCAGAAAACAACACTATTTGTACTGATGGTGAGTGTAGAGATGAAGGGATGCTTGTAGGGCTTGATGAATATATAGCAAAACGAAAAGATCAAGATATATTAATAGTACTACACCAAATGGGAAATCATGGACCAGCATACTATAAAAGATATCCAAAAAGTTTTGAAAAGTATAAACCAGTATGTAAAACAAACCAACTAGAACAATGTACTAAAGAAGAGATAAACAATGCTTATGATAATGCTATATTATATACAGATACATTTTTAAGTAAAACAATCAATTTCTTAAAAAAATATGATACTCAATATAACGCAGGATTAATCTATATGAGTGACCACGGTGAGAGTTTAGGGGAAAATGGAGTTTATCTTCATGGTTTACCATATTTTATGGCTCCAGATGCACAAACGCATATAGGCTCTTTAATGTGGTTTTCAAATAGTATGAAACAGGAACTCGATACAAAAAAATTAGAACAAAGAAAAAACAATAACTACAGTCAAGAAAATCTTTTTCATACTTTATTAGGTGTATTTGATGTAAAAGCAGATGTATACAAAAAAGAATTGGATATTTTACACCATGATTAAAAGAGATATCTATATTACTTTGGGAGTATTGATTGTAACAATCATATTCTTTGGAATAAGTGATATAGATAAAATTATACAAAACAATTTTTATAATTTTGATACACATCTCTGGATATTGGATAGTGCAGAAGAACCATATAGATTTATATTTTATGATGGGATTAAAAAGCTTTTAATTTTGTTTGCTGTTTTTTTAGTGTTCACTATGGTTGTCTTTAGAAAAAGCTCTATAGTTAAAGAGTATAGAAGTGGTATATTAATAGTGATACTTGCTTGTATATTTATACCTTCTAGTGTAGGAGCATTAAAAAAGTATACAAATATGCCATGCCCAAAGGCTGAAAAGATATACGGAGGATTATATCCTGAAACAAAAGTATGGGAAACATATATAGAAGAATCATATAAAAAAGATACTTCAAAATGTTGGCCAGCAGGACATGCTAGTGGTGGTTTTGCATTATTGAGTTTGTTTTTTTTATTTAAAAGCAGAAAAAATAAAATACTTGCTTTGATAGTTGCATGTACAATTGGTTGGAGTATGGGTATATACAAGATGCTCATAGGGGATCATTTTTTTAGTCATACTGTTATTACGATGATACTAGCATGGTTGATTATTTTGATTTTAGTATTCTTTATACGAAATAGAAGTAAAAATAATGGATAATACATATAAGGAAAATCGATGAAGATATTAATAGTAGAGGATGATTTAAAAATATCATCTTTTTTAAAAAAAGGCTTAATAGAAGAAAATTATGCGATTGATTGTAGTTTTGATGGGAAAGATGCTTTGTATCTTATTCAAACGAACTCTTATGATATTATTCTTTTAGATATTATGATACCTGATATTGATGGAGTTGAGCTTTGCAAACAATTACGCAAAGAGGGTGTGCGTACACCTATTATTATGTTAACTGCTAAAAGTACAATTGAAGATAAAGTGATAGGACTTAACGAGGGTGCAAATGACTATATAACAAAACCCTTTTCATTTGAAGAGTTACTTGCTCGAATTAAAGTACAACTACGTCAAGGTAAAAGTTTAAACAATATAATCAAAATAGCGGATTTAGAATTAGACCTAGATAAGAAATATGCAAAAAGAGCAGGGCAAAATATAGAGCTTACCTCAAAAGAATATATACTCTTAGAATATCTGATGATAAATAAAGAAAAACTTTTAACAGAAGAGATGATAAACAATGCTTTATGGGATATGGATGA
>JBATTX010000227.1:0-7851 GCA_049670825.1 Arcobacteraceae bacterium
CAGCAGTTACTTGGCATGTTTATGCAATAGTAATTTTAGTTTTAATAATGATTAACAATTTAGCAAATGTTTTAAAAGTAGAAGATTATTTTACATTAGTAAAAAGATTAAAGCTAATGACACCAATCTATCACTCAATGAATGCAGTTGTTGCATACACAGGTGGTATCACAGCAGCATATTCTCGTGATTTAAGTATCACAGTTTTATTGATGCTTGCAACTACAATTTTTATTATGGTTTTAGAGATTAAAAGATATAAAAAGATGAGAGTGATCAAAGTTGCTGAAATTGAAAAGCAACAAGAGTTTCGAGTTTTTGCAAAAAAGATTTATATGATGGAGATTAGTGCTGTTGTATTTACTTATGTAATATCAAAAATATTCTAATACAATCATGCAATTTACATATCACAAACAATCAGGTGAAAACACTATAGAGATAGAAGCAGAGCTTCATAAATATCTTTTTAAAGTAAGACGACATAATATAGAAGATGAATTGTATTTTAGAAATTTAGAAGACAATAATATCTATAGTTACAAAGTACAATCAATCGATAGAAGAAAAACGACTCTTACTTTACAAAGTAGTCAAGAAAAAATTATTGAACCACAAAAAGAGCTTCATATTGGTTGGTGTAAAATAGACCCAAAATCTGTTGAAAAAGTTATTGCTAGTTTAAATGAGCTTGGAGTTACAAAAATTACGTTTATTAATTGTGAATATTCACAAGGTAAATATAGTATCAACTATGAAAAACTAGAAAAGCTTTTGATTAATTCAAGTCAACAATCAGGACGAAGTAGTATTATAAAACTAGAAGAGTGTGATAGCCTCTCTTTATTTTTAGAACAAAATCCAGAGAGTTATATGTTTAATTTTTCAAATAATTTAATCGATGATAAAAAAGATGATATTAATACGATTATAATAGGTTGTGAAGGTGGATTTTCTGCTACTGAAGTAAAAGGTTTTGATCAAGATAAAATTGTTGGGATTGATTCAAATTTAATTTTGAGAAGTGAAACAGGGGTTATTACCATAGCATCTAAGATTGCTGTTTAAAATAACATTAGAATTATTAAAAAAGGGAAGAACATTTGTTCTTCCCTTTTTTTAGTTTCTTAACATTATAAGAAAGATGGTATTACCAACTTCTTACAATACTATGACATCTAGAACATGCATTAAGCATATCAGAATAACCTTCTGCTGCTTTTGTGTATGCTTTATCATCTAAGTTTAATTCAATAATAGTAGCATCTGCTGCTATTCTTTTAGAAGCATTTTCAGCTACATTAAACATATGTTTTTTATTAGCAGGTAATGATTTTTTGATTAAAGCTTCATCAGAAAACATTGCGTTTCCTTTTGTAATTGATTTAAGACCTTCTCTTACCATTTGTTCATTATTGTTTATAAAACCAAATTGAACTTGCTCGATACCTTTTTGCATAATAGTCATAGAATTTGTAAGCGTATCATTTGCAGATGCAAATGTTACACTTAATAAACCAGCTATTAAAATTTTAGATAATTTCATCATTTCCCTTTCTTAGTGAACTTGTCGCCATATTTTTGCTTTCCATAACCAAGCAAATAATGCAAAAATTACAAGATAACCTAAAAATGGTGCACCTAAAGATTCTCTTTGCGCTTTTTTACTATCACCAACTTCTGTTAAGTACTCAATAACTTGTTTTTCAGACTCTAGAGTTAACCCAACTCTTGGCATTGCTGTACCCTCTAAATGTTTTTGAGGATTGTTAATAAATTCATGTAAGTACTCTTCACCTCTACTTCTGATAAATTGTGATAAATCAGGTGGGATTTTTCCCATGTAGTGTTTGATGTTAGCATCTGGAGTTTTTGCAGCCATAGAACCACCGTAAAAATCACCATATTTAATACTATGACATCTTTGACAAGCATTAACAAATACTTCTTTATTAGTCATCTCTTTAGGAGCAATTGATTTTAAGTAAGCAACTATATCAGCAATTTCTTGAGGTTGCATCCAGTTATAACTTGGCATTGGGTGTGTAGCACCATCAGCAAATTTATGTGATGTTAATGCAGCTGTTGCAGGATCTTTTATGAATGCAGCTAAATAGTTTTCATCATAAAGTTTACCAGCAGTACTTAAATCTGGTGGAACTACACCATAAGCAGCTCCATTTGAAGCATCATCCATAACAGCAGGAAAACCTGCTACTTCAATACTATGACAAGCTGTACAGTTAGCAGCAACGATTTCTGCACCAGCGGCTGCATTTCCTGTACTACCTTCTAATCCCTTAACATCTTTAAATGTATAATCAGGAGCTTCTACATGTGGATGCAATTTTGAGTGAGCATATGGCTCTACACCCCAATAAAGTGCACCAGTAAAAAATACAACAATAGCTAAAATTTTTAATTCTCTCATTATAATGCTCCTCTTGCTTTTGCATCAGATTTTGTGATGAATGGTAACGAAGCCCATAAAAGTAAGAATACTGCTGTAGCGTAGAATCCTACCCATGCATTTGCACCTGTTGGAGGTAATTTACCATAAACAGAAAGTACAAGTAAATCGATAATCATAATCCAGAACCAAATAAAGAATCTAGGTCTTTTGTGTGCAGGTAAAATATCTGGATCTCTATCTAAGAATGGGAACACTAAGAAAATACCTTGTGCTAATCCAAAAATAATTAAACCAATATCTCCAGCTTTCATACCAAACATATCAAAGAAAGGTCCTCTTAGCGTTTCATACGACCATAAGAAATACCACTCAGGGTAAATATGAGCAGGTGTTTTCATTGGATCTGCAGGGTCAAAGTTAACTGGATCCATTGCAAAGTTATAGTTAAAGAACACTAAGTAAAAATAGAATATTAAGAATAAACCAAGAACTGCAAAATCTTTAGATAAGAATACAGGCCAAAATGGAATAACTTTAGATTCTTTTTTATTTCCAGCTAAATATTTTTCAGCTTCAGCATCATAATCAATATCATCAGCATTTTGATTATTTACGTGAGGAATTCTTAATGTATAAAAGTGAACAACAATAAGTTTAATAATTACTAAAGGTAATAAGAAAACGTGTAACATGAAGAATCTTGTAAGTGTAGCATCACCAACGGCAAACCCACCTCTAATCCATTCAACTAAACCATCCGCTTCTAACGATCCACCAGCAAATAAGTTAGTAATAACAGCAGCTGCCCAGTAAGACATTTGTCCCCATGGTAACATATAACCAGAGAAACCTTCAGCACTGAATGTTACAAATAATAACATACCCGATAGCCAAATCATCTCTCTACCTTTTTTATACGAACCGTAGTAGATACCTGTAAACATATGGATATAAATTATTAAAAATACAACTGACGCTGCAACACCATGCATATGTCTAAATAACCAACCATAAGCAACATCTTGCATGATTGTGAAGTTTACACTATCAAATGCCAATGCAGTATCTGGTTTGTAGTACATTAATAGGAAAATTCCACTAATAATTAAGATTGCAAATGTTGTAGCTAAAACTACACCCATAGCCCATAAGAAGTTAATATCTTTTGGGATCCAATATTCTGTCATCATAACTTTCCAGAATTTTTTCCCTGCCAATCTTTTCTCAAGACCTTCAGCGCTAAAAAATGATTCTTTAATTTCTGCCATATTTTATCCTTAAGCTCTTGCTATCATCATAGCTTTAGATTCTGGTCCAGTTTCACCAAGAGTCAGAACAGTACCTTCAACTTTGAATGGTGGTACAACAAATGGTTTTGGTGGAGGACCAAATATTTGTTTTCCGCTTGTATTAAACTCACCACCGTGACATGCACATTTCCATTTGTCACCTTTCCATGCAGGTATACATCCTAAATGCGTACATAAACCAACAACTACTGTATATGATTTA
This sequence comes from Arcobacteraceae bacterium, assembly GCA_049670825.1. Classification (GTDB taxonomy): domain Bacteria; phylum Campylobacterota; class Campylobacteria; order Campylobacterales; family Arcobacteraceae; genus JAIOSF01. The sequence continues at coordinate 3,926 of JBATTX010000227.1, forward strand.
TCTCCAATATTTAAGTGATAATCTTTTGGAAGATTTTCTTTATTTGCTTCGTCAATCATCTCTTGTGTCATTTCAAGAACGAAGATAGGTTTCCCTCTCCATGTAAAAGTTTGAGGTTTCCCTGGTACTAATTCAATTGCTGCTAGGTCTATAGTTGTAAAACCTGCTGCTAATACAGAAGGAAGTGGATCCCATGCTTGTTTCATACCAACAAGCGATGCTGCCCCTCCAACTGCAGCTACAGCTGCAAATGACATACCAAGAAAATCTCGTCTATTAGTTTTGTTAGACATTATTTTTTCCTTTTAGTCGTAGATTTTAAATCGCCTTAGTATAATCTTTTTTTACTTAAATTAATTAAACTTATACATAAAATTCAGATGTATTTAAGTAAAAATTGATTCTTTTTCCAAAATTCTGTTTAAGTTTGGATTTGTTATAATCACGTATTTTAAGAATAAAAAAGGATTTAATATGGATTTTGTTTCAATTATTATGGGTAGCAAATCAGACTACGAAATTATGAAAAATTGTGCGGATACACTAGAAAAGTTTAATGTAAAATATGAATTAATTATATCATCAGCACACAGATCTCCTGATCGAACAAAAAAATATATCAAAGAAGCAGAGACTAAAGGTGCTAAAGTATTTATTGCTGCTGCTGGTATGGCTGCACATCTTGCAGGTGCATTAGCTGCAGGGACTACGAAACCAGTTATTGGAGTACCTATGAAAGGTGGAGCAATGGATGGTATGGATGCTATGCTTTCAACTGTTCAAATGCCTTCAGGAATGCCAGTTGCTACAGTTGCTTTAGGAAAAGCTGGAGCAATCAATGCTGCATATTTAGCAATTCAAATAATGGCTATAAATGACAAAGAATTAGCTATAAAATTACAAGAAGACAGAATTATTAAAGAGAAAGCTGTTGAGACTGATTCTAAAGAGATAGAAGTACTTATATAATTATGGAAAATAAAAGTATAACATTTTCACAACTTCTTTTAAAACTTCAACAGTTTTGGGCTGAGCAAGGTTGTAATATTGTACAACCTTACGATATCCCCGCTGGGGCTGGTACTTTTCATCCTGCTACATTATTAAGAAGTTTGGATAGTAAGCCTTGGAGTGTAGCATATGTTGCACCTAGTCGTCGTCCAACAGATGGACGATATGGCGAAAATCCAAATCGTCTTGGGTCGTACTATCAATTTCAAGCTTTAATAAAACCAAGCCCAGATAATATTCAAGATTTATACTTACAATCTCTAGAATATTTAGGACTTGATTTATCTAAACATGATATTCGATTTGTTGAAGACAACTGGGAATCACCAACTCTTGGAGCTTGGGGACTTGGATGGGAAGTTTGGCTTGATGGTATGGAAGTAACTCAGTTTACATATTTTCAACAAGTTGGTGGAATTGCTTGCGATCCTGTTGCTGTTGAAATTACATACGGAACAGAAAGACTTGCTATGTATTTACAAGGTGTTGATACTGTTTTTGACATAGTTTGGAATGAAAATGAACATGGAGTAACTACATATAAAGATATTCACTTAGAGGGTGAAATTGAATTTAGTAAATATAGCTTTGAAGTTGCAAATACTGATATGTTATTTCAACATTTTGATGATGCGTTTAATGAATGTCAAAGATGTTTAGAAGCTGGTTTACCTCTACCTGCTTATGATCAATGTATGATTGCTTCTCACGCTTTTAATACTTTAGATGCAAGAAAAGCTATTAGTGTGACTAGTAGACAAAATTTTATTTTAAAAGTGCGTGAATTATCTTTAGGATGTGCTGCTATGTATAAAGAGCAAGAGCCTGAGCGATTAAAAAGATTAGGGTATTAATGTTATTATGAAAATAAAAGAGATTTACAACTATTTAGATTCTATTTCACCTTTTGCTTTACAAGAAAAGTGGGATAATAGTGGATTGATAGTTGGAAATATGGAAGATGAGTTTGAAAATATTTATATATCACTAGATTTAGATTTATCGATGATAAAAAAAATTAAAAAAAGATCTTTGATTATAACTCATCATCCTCTTATCTTTTCTGCTTTAAAAACTGTTAATAATGATAGTTATAGTACAAAGATACTAAAAAAGCTTATAAAAAAAGATATAGCACTTATTTCGATGCATACAAATATTGATAAAACACATCTTAACAGTTATGTAGGTAGAGATATATTAGGATTAGATTTTCAAAAAGATGAGGATTTTATTTTAACAGCAGATATAAATTTATCTTTTAAAAGTTTTACGAAACTACTAAAAGATAAATTAAATTTAAAAACATTAAAAATAGTAAATGCAAAAAAAGAGATTAAAAGTGTCTCTTTGACTACTGGTGCTGGTATGTCATTGCTTTCAAATATTAAAACAGATTGCTTTTTAACAGGTGACATAAAATACCACGAAGCAATGGATGCAAAAGCTAGAAATATTACTCTAATTGATATCGGGCACTATGAAAGCGAGATACATTTTATTACCCTGCTAAACTCACTTATTGAAAAATATTTGAAAACTAATGATAAAAAAGCTATAATGCTAAAATCACACAATCCATTTAATTATATATAAGGAAAAAAGATTGAATAAACATCTAGAACAATTAGTAAAATTATCGACATTCGATAAAGATATTGTAAACTTTGACCCAAAAATCAAAAATGAAGAAGAGAAACTTAAAGTATTTACGCAAGTAGTTACAAAACTTACAGAAGATGTAGAAAAACTATATGTTATCATTGATGATGCAAAAAATAAAAGAATTAAAAATGATATTCACCTCAAAGAATTATCAGACAAACTTGCTGAAATTGCTGGTAAACATAAATTAGCTAAAAATGAAAAAGAAGTAAAAGCATTACAATTAGAAGAAGAGATTGCAAAAGAGCAAGTAAACTTTGCGAATGAAGAGATTAGTAGACTTGATACATTAGCAGCTTCAAAAACTGAAGAGTTAGAAACATTAAAAGCTGAATTAGCAACAGAAGAAGAATCAGTTAAAGAGTTAAAAGAAGCTATAGATAAAAATATTGCCGCATTAGAGCAATCTAAAAACTCAATTTATGAAGAAAAATCAGTACTAGTTTCTACAGTTGATTCAAAAGTACTTTCTTTTTACGAAAAAATTAAAAGATGGGCACATGAAAGTTCAGTTGTTCCTGTTAAAAAACAAGCATGTTATGGATGTCATATGAAATTAAGTGATAGATTTTATGCTGAATTTATTGCATCAGATGAGATTATGACATGTCCTCATTGTGGTAGAATTATCTATAAAGAGAATGAGCCATCAGCATAATATCCAATTAAAGAAGATAATGAATAATGTTTAAATTTATTTATTATCTTCTGGCATTAATTTTATACTTAATTGCTATCCCTTACCTCCTTTTTAAAAAACGTAATAAAAAATATTCAGAAGCAATACCATCAAAATTCTTTTTAAATAACAACCCAAAATTTGAAGAAAATAAAATTTGGTTTCATAGTTGCTCTATGGGTGAAACAAAAGCACTGAAACCTATTTTTGATAAACTTAATATCGATGATATAAATTTATCTGTTATAACAAATACAGGTTTCGAACAAGGTAAAAGTATGGTGAAAAATGTACGATATTTACCATTTGAGATATTTTTACCATTTTGGATTACAAAACAAAAAGCACTTTTGGTTATGGAAGCTGAGCTTTGGTATATGCTTTTTGTAACAGCATTTAACAATGGAACAAAAACAGTTCTTATAAATGCACGTATTAACGATAAATCATATGAAACATATAAAAAATATAGTTTTTTTTATAAAAGACTTTTTAAATATGTTCATAAAATATTTGCTCAAAGTGAAGTTGATAAAAAAAGGCTTGAAGATTTAGGTGCTACAAATATTGA
>JBATTX010000228.1:0-1910 GCA_049670825.1 Arcobacteraceae bacterium
GTGCTACACGAATAAAAACAGGTGTAGCTTTAGTAATTGGTTTATTAATAATCGGACTCATTGATTCATTTACACTTACATGGCTTTTATTTGGTGGACTAATGCTTGTAGCTTTAAAAGAGGCTATAAATTTATTTAAGATAAATGATGACAAAATTTATGCTTATGCTTTTATTATATGGCTTGTTGCGTATTTTTATCCACAACCAGAAGACTTGATTTTTGTTGTAGGTATCATTTTTGCATCTATTTTAGCATACACAAAAGAGTTCAATAAAGAGCTTTTTTTACCATTGATGTATCCTATTGCTTCATATTTATTCCTCTTTTCACTCTACATCTCATATGGAATGGGTTCACTACTTTGGCTTTTAGTTGTAGTAGCTGGTGCTGATGTTGGTGCGTATTTTGTAGGCAAAAGTATGGGTTCTACAAAATTTTGTGAAACAAGTCCAAATAAAACTTTAGAAGGAGTTTTAGGTGGTATTGTTGTAGCAGCTGTTTTAGGGATGCTATTTGCACCTGAAGAACTTGGATTTATACTTGGATTATTTATCTCATTAGCTGTTGCTGTTGCATCTATCTTTGGTGACCTTTTTGAAAGTTATTTAAAAAGAGAAGCGGATGTAAAAGATAGTGGAGATATTTTACCAGGACACGGTGGAATTTTAGATAGAACAGATGGATACTTATTTGGTGGAATCATTATGTTAGTACTATTAAGGTTATTTGCTTGATAGTACTAGGAAGTACTGGATCTATTGGGGTAAATACCCTAGCGATTGCTAAAAAATTCAATCTTGATATTGAAGTTATTGTTGCCGGAAACAATATAGAACTTCTCAATGAACAACTAAAAGATTTTTCTCCTAAACTTGTTATTATAGCTTCTGAAAATGACATTGATAAAGTCAAACATCCAAATGTCAAACATGGTCAAGAAGCTATTTTACATGCGATTGAAGAATCAGAATCAAACTTGGTAGTAAATGCCCTTGTAGGTTTTTTTGGTCTACAACCAACACTTAAAGCTATATCATGTGGGAAAAAAGTTGCATTGGCAAATAAAGAATCACTTGTCGTAGCGGGTCAATTTATCGATACATCTCATATCACACCAATTGATAGTGAACATTTTGGTTTATGGTATCTTATGGATAAAGAAAAAAGTGTGGATAGTTTAACCATTACCGCTTCTGGAGGAAGTTTTAGAGATTATCCATTAGATAAACTAAAAGATGTAACCATCCAAGAAGCACTCAATCACCCAAACTGGTCAATGGGAAATAAAATCACAATTGATAGTGCAACAATGACAAATAAACTTTTTGAACTCATAGAAGCTCGATGGTTATTTGATACAACTGCTTGTGATGCTATTATTGAAACAAAATCAATCATCCATGCAATGGTTAATTTTACAGATGGTAGTACCACTGCACATCTCGCTCATGCAAATATGCAACTTCCTATTGCGTATGCAATTATGGGAAAAGTTGAAACTCCTATTTTAAGACCAGTTGATTTGTTAGAACTACAAAATTTAGAATTCAAAAAAATTGAAACTTCTCGATATAATATTTGGGAAATAAAAGATGAGATTCTACAAAATCAAAATTTAGGTGTTGTTTTAAATGCTGCAAATGAAGTTGCTGTTGCTCGATTTTTAAGTGGAGAGATTGGCTTTTTAGATATTGCAGATACATCGTTAAAAGCAATTAATTTTTTTCATGATGTTCAAATTAATTCTATTGAAGATATACTAGAAGTAGATAAAAGAGTAAGGATATTTGCAAATGGGTGATATGACAATACCGTTTATCATGCTTTTAATAGTTACTATTGCTCTATTTTTAGAGAGAAAACAGCATGAAGATAAGATTGCTGAAGAGTATGATGAGAAATTTGAA
>JBATTX010000229.1:0-4506 GCA_049670825.1 Arcobacteraceae bacterium
ACCACTCTCTGGGTGATTTGAATTTATAAAGTTGATAATTGGCTTCCCAATTAACTCCTCTTTTGGATATTTTGACAAGTTACAATAGTGTTCATTAACCTCTGTGATATTGCCAAAGATATTAAATTTAATCACTGATTCTGCTTCATCTATCATATATTTATATTGTTCTAAATAGTTTGACTTTTCTATTAATTCATTTGTTTGCAATTGAATATTTTTTTCTAATTCTAAATTAAATTCTCTTTCGTTTTTTATTATTGTTTTTATATCATATAAGTTTTCATTTATAAAATTTAATATATCTCCTATTTCATCATTGTAAATAATATTAATTTTGTCAATATCTTTCTCTTTTTTACTTACATAGTTAAAAAAGCCTTTCATACCATTTTTGAGAGATTGTAGTGATTTAGAGATTGTTTGATCGAGTAAATAACCAAAAAACATAAATAAAATGAGTAGGATTGCAAGCATCACAATGAAAGTATTCAGTAAGCTTTCTAATGATTTATTTTTTCTATTTTGTAGTTTTGTATTTGTAAGTGAATTTATATTATGAAAATATTGATTAATCATCTCTTTTGAGAGATTTTCTTGATTGTTGCCTAATAGTTGCGTTTTGAAATCATCAGATATAGCTTTTATTGTTTGATTATTATTATCCAAACTTGCTGTAATATTTTCAAAATAACTAGAAAACGTTAGAAGCGAAGCTAGCATTGATACAATAATAATCATGGCACTAAAAGCGATGATTTTTATTTTTGCTCTAATAGTATAGTTAGTAAATAAGTTCATTATATATTATACTACTAAAACATATAAAAAAGAAATAAAGTGAAAGATTATATTTTAAAAGGGAGCTTTTCCTGTCCACTCTATAATAAGTGTAATCTCCTCTTTTGTAAGTTTGGCTTCTTTATGCATTGAGATATAACTGCTAAGTGGCATAGCTGCATATACAGTTCTAAATATACCTGTTAGTTTTTTATCTTTTTCTTCTTGTGTATACTCTTCCCAAGTAGAGAAGTTCAACCATTTTCTTCCCAAATCTACATGACTTTTTATAAAAAAAGATGCTGGTGCAATTGAAGCATACCAAGGTGAGTTTACTTCATTTGAGTGACAGTCATAGCAAGATCTTTTAAAAATAGTCATTATCTTTTCCGGTGCTTGTATCTCTAAAGATTTATCTGTTTTTGGATTCTCAATTGAAGCAGGTATAAATTGTAGGGCAATAAATATGGCCAAAATGATGTATAAAGTATTTTTCATAAATGTTTCCTTTTAATTAAAAAATATATCGTACACTCTTTGAGTGGAGTGTATTAAATTATCTACTGAGATATGCCGACTTTCTCTTTTTGTCTCTTTTTTATCAAAAAAGATGATGATTGAGGGTACTGTAAAAATACTAAAATGTGCTGCTGTTTGGGGAAAATCATTTGCACTGATATAAAGCTGTTTTATTTTTGGAAAGCTTTTTTCAAATGAGTTTTTAATTTTTGGTTGCAGTGCTTGACACACTCCACAGTTTTCACCACTAAAGTAAACCAACAACGCATCATTGTTTTGAATCTCATATTCTAAGTCTTCTATTGACATATTTAATCCTAAAGTAAGATATATTTAGCAAGTGCTAGAAAGCTAAAAAATCCCATAATATCAGTTACTGTTGTCAATAAAACTGTACTTCCAATAGCAGGGTCAATATCAAACTTTTTTAAAGCAAGAGGAATAATAGCTCCAAAAAAACCAGCACTAAAAAGAGTAATAATCATTGAAAGAGCAATAACAAACCCTAGCATAATATTTTCAAACCAAAAAGCAGCAACAGTTCCTAAAATAGTAGCAAATATAAAACCATTTAGAAGTGCAATAAGAACTTCCTTTTTGATTGCATCTTTCCCATTTTCGTCATTGATATCTCCAAGGGCTAATTGTCGTACCATAACTGCTAGTGTCTGAGTTCCTGCATTTCCACCCATAGATGCAACTATTGGCATTAAAATTGCTAAAGCAATAAACTGTTTGAGTGTTTCATCAAAGATTCCAATAACAGACGATGCTAATATCGCTGTGAGAAGATTTATAAATAACCAAGAGGCTCTTTTTTTACTTGTTTGTAAAAGCTCCTCTTCTTGTTCAAACTCATCATTTACCCCAGCTAACTGATACATCTGTTCTGTTGCACTTTGTTCAACAACATCTAAAATATCATCAGATGTGATTCGCCCTAAAAGTCTGTTTTTATATCCTGTAACTGCCACAACAGAAAGATTATAGTTTTCAAAAAGTTTAACAACATCATCGATATCATCATCACCTACTACAGATAATGGCTTATAGTTATTCTCAGTATCACCTAAAAGTATATCTGCATATTTTATAGTAAAGTCATAAGTTAAAAGATCTTCTAGTCCAATAGAAGCTAATAATATATTCTCATCATCAACGACAAAAACTTGATGAATATTTTCAATTTCGTCATTTTTTTTGAGCTTTTTTAATCGATTGATTGAATCTTGAATAGTTTCATTTTTATTTGCACTAAAAAGCTCAATTTGCATATATGCACCAGCAACATCTTCATCATATTTTTTAAGCCAATTAATATCATCTTGATCTTCTTGATTAAGTGAATTTAAAATATCCGCTGCTTTTTGTTGGTCAAATTCTTCAATATCTTGAATAATATCCGTAGCATCATCAGTTTCTAACTCTTCAAGAGCATGTGAAATTTGGATGTGTGAGAGTGATTTGTATGCTTTATCTCTTAGAGATTCAGGAAGTTCGAGTAAAACTTCACCTAAAAATTCATCAGGAATTTTGTGAAGAAGAGTATAAAATGTTTCTTTATCTTTTTTGTGTATGAGTTTGAGTTGATCTGCAATATCTGCAGGGTGTAATTCTTCGAAGTTTTGTACTATTTTTTCAAATTCACTCTCTAAGTTTTTACTGTTCATTATTACTCTTTTTATATTTTATATGACATCTCAAACTTTTCTATTTTCATAATTTTTTTATCTTTAGAATTTTTTAATTCTTCTTTAATATTTTTCACTATTTTTAAGAAATCTTTTTTCTTTTTACCTGTAAGCTTTGTTTTGGTTACACTAATAGTACTTAAAGGATTGATAGCTCGTCCATTTTTGTATAAACCAAAATGTAAGTGTGGTCCTGTACTTCTTCCTGTTGTTCCAACTCTTCCTATAAAATCACCTTGTCTTACGTAACTTCCAACTTTGATTTTACTATTGTAACTACTTAAATGTGCATATAAAGATTTTAGTCCATTTTTGTGACGAATCATGATAGTTTTTCCATAACCACCTTTTCGTCCTTTGTGAATCACTTTACCATCAGCTGTTGCATTAACTCTTCTACCTGTTGGTGCTGCAAAATCTACACCTAGATGCGCTCTATATCTTTTTAAAATAGGGTGGTATCTTTTAAGAGTAAATTTACTTGATATTCTATTATAACGTAAAGGCATTCGTAACATAAAACTTGTTAAGCTTTTTGCTTGGTCATTATAATATCTTTTATCATCTGGATTTTCAAAAATATAATATGTTTTATTTCTAATTTGTACAGAAGCAGCTAAAATATCTGGTGTTCCAAAATATCTACCAGAACGAATTTTTTGGTTAAATACAATTGACACCAAATCATCTTTTCGAAGTCTTTTAAAGTTTACAGATTTTTTAAATGCGATTATAAATTCATTTGCAAGTGCTTTATTTCCAGTACTTTCTACAATATCTTGATAAGGAGAATTTTTGATTGGAATCGTTATAGCTTGTCGTATCTCTTGAAATTCAATAGGGATGATATCTAAAGTGAATTTTTTATTTTCATCTTTAAAAATATGAATTTGCATCTCTTCACTAATTGGAATCAGTACTTGTTCTAATTGTTGATCTTTATCTAACATTATTTGATACATAACACCAGCATAAATCTCACTACATAACTCTTTGTCTGTTTTAGAAAGATTGAAATAGATATCTTTTGAAATGTTATGTTTATCAAAAAATGTCAAAAGGGTTTCCCCTTTCCACCAGATCTCTTCTTGAACGGTTGATGCAAAATTGAATGTAAAGGCTAAAATAAGGGATAATATAATTTTCAAATAAAACTCTTTTGTATAATTTAAGGCTTTTATTATACAATATGATATCTTAAATTTTAGGTAATCTATATGAAGTATATAATATTATCTTTTTTAATCATCAATTCTTTGTTTGCAAATTCTCTTGATATTATTGAATTATACCGAACTCAAGGAATTAAAGCTGTTGAAAAAGAGATAGAAAATCAGTTAAAAACAAAAAGTTATTGGGACTATAGTCTTCAAAATAAAAATATTGAAAACGGTTATTACGAGTCAATTCAATATGTTATGATATGTCAAAAAGATATGAAAGATATCAAACTATATGATACAAAAAAGAAAGAACAACTATTTGATTCTAATGTTTTTGTAGGAAAAGAAGATGG
>JBATTX010000230.1:0-2793 GCA_049670825.1 Arcobacteraceae bacterium
TACAATCTTTCAGTTATAAAAGGTGATGGAATTGGTCCTGAAATTATAGATGAAGCTTTAAAAGTTTTAGATGCTGTTGGAAATAAATTTGATATCAATTTTAACTATAAAGAATACTTAATGGGTGGATGTGCAATTGATGCAACAGGAAATCCTCTTCCTCAAGAAACAATCGATGGTGTTTTAGATTCTGATGCTTGTTTATTTGGTTCTATTGGTGGTCCAAAATGGGATAACTTAGAAAGAGAATTAAGACCTGAATCTGGATTATTACGATTTAGAAAAGAGATGGGTGTTTTTGCAAATCTTCGACCAGCTACAGTTTATGATGAATTAGTTGATGCAAGTTCATTAAAACCAGAAGTTATCAAAGGTGTTGATATCATGGTTGTTAGAGAACTAATTGGTGGAATCTATTTTGGGGAACCAAAAGGTAAAGATGAAACTAAAGGCTGGAATACTATGGTTTATACAGTTGCTGAGATTGAAAGAATTGCACATGTTGCTTTCAAACTTGCAATGAAAAGAGACAAAAGGGTATGTTCAGTTGATAAAGCAAATGTATTAGATGTTTCTCAACTATGGAGAGATACAGTAGAAAGAATTGCTAAAGAGTATCCAGAAGTTCAATTATCACATATGTATGTTGATAACTGTGCTATGCAGCTCATTGCAAATCCAAGACAATTTGATGTAATTTTAACAGGAAATATCTTTGGTGATATTTTGAGTGATGAAGCTTCAATGTTAAGTGGAAGTATTGGATTATTACCATCAGCTTCTACTGGTCTTAAAACAGCTGTATATGAACCAATTCATGGATCAGCTCCTGATATTGCAGGACTTGGTATTGCAAATCCAATTGCAACAATTGCAAGTGCAAGTATGCTTTTAAGATATTCTCTTGATGAAGAAGAAGCTGCAGATGCAATTGATAACGCAATCAAAAAGGCTATGGCTGATGGTTATAGAACTGGTGATTTAGCTGCTTATGATTGTAAAGAAAAAGTAAATTGTGTACAAATGGGTGATATAATCGCTTCAAATATATAAAAAAAGGTGAGAAATAATCTCACCTTTTTATTTAAAAGTTTACTACTTAAAAGAAATCAATCTCGCCTAAACTAGAATTTGTATATCTTACGATATTATTTCTTCCCTTATCTCTAGCATCACTTAATGCCATCTCACTAAATTTTATAACTTCGTTAATGTCCTGTGAATCTTCAGGAAACATCGATACTCCAATACAAACAGTCTTTTTAAACTTATCATTATTTGGTGACAGTAGATATGTTTGAGCAAGTTTATCTTTTATTTTTTCAGCTATTTTAAGAGTCATCTCTTCACTCTCAACATTAATCAATAAAACCAAAAACTCACCACCTGCAAATCTTACTGCTATATCTGACGTTCGTATACTGTTTTTTATTACATCAGCATAAAGTCTTAAAAACTCATCTCCAAACTCATCTCCATGTTCATCATTAACAGCTCGAAATCTATCAATATTTATAAGTAATACTCCAAACTTCATATTCTCTCGAATAGCCAAGGGAACAAGTGTTTTCATCTCAGTATTAAAAGATATTCGATTTTGTAATTGTGTTAAGGGATCTATTGTAGAAGATTTTTTCACATCAAGTAAAACAAACTGTATATACAAGAGATGTACAAGCTCTTTAAAATATGTATTCAAACTTAAAACACGATACTCATCTAGATGTTGAACATCTAAATAGATATTTATATTTATATTTGATGAAACCCTATTTTTAAATAAATATGTATATTCAAAATTTTCATCTCCACATTGATACAAAATTGATTCAACATTGTTTAGAGTGTGTACTATTTTTAGATTTGTTATATCAAATTCATTCTCTAATTCGTGAGATACTTTTTCGTATAAAATATTTTCAGATAAATTCTCTTCAAGGGAATATTTCAACCGACTAATTTTAGATAATGTTGCAATTATTTTTTTAACTTCATCAATATGGACTTCATCAACTATTTCATTGAGTCTATCCAACAAAGTTATTTCATTATCTATCATTTTCAAAACCTAAATATAGTTTAACCAAGATTTTAAAGAACTTCTCTCTAAACTTAACTTTGTTCTATTTCCATGACCTGGATAAATATTAAATTCACTATCCCAAGACAATACCTTGTGAATACTCTTTTTCATATCTTCTGGGCTTGAATAAGGAAAGTCTACTCTACCTATAGAACCTTGAAAAATAAAATCTCCACTAAATAAATTATCTCCAATTTGAATAGCACTACACCCAGGAGTATGTCCTGGAAAAAAATGGAATGTAATCTCAACATCTTCTAGAACAATTTTTTCATCATGTTCCATTCTAAAATTGGGTACACTTTTTGGTGTACCTTGCCCAAAAGGATCATCACTTAACATAAAACAATCATCTTTTGGTGTATAAATTGGAATATTCAATGTTTGACTTAACTCGGCATTACTCCATACATGATCAAAATGTCCATGGGTATTTAATATAGCAATAGGATTTGTTGTATTCTCTACAACCCATGATGTTGCTCCAACCCCGGGATCAATAATAAAATCTTTATTCTCTACAGTAATAATATAACAATTAGTTTGATATGGTCCCATTGGTTGGATTTGAATATTCATAACTATTTAAACCATCCCTTTACTTTTGCAAACATACCCTCAAAAATATCTTCATGAGGTTTTGATTCGATTCCAAAACTCACTTGCAGTTTTTCTAGTAATTCTCTTTGTTCCGCATTCAGAGCATCTGG
>JBATTX010000231.1:0-1545 GCA_049670825.1 Arcobacteraceae bacterium
AACTTTTTAGTAAAGTAATCACAAAACACAAACCAATTTTTCTTGAAAATAAAGCAAAAATGCAAGATATGCTTTTAAAAGAAACAAAAATGGGTGATATTATTTTATTTGCAAATGATGCACCAAATTTTATTTAAGAGGATTTAAACTCTTTTTGACACTTTTGGGAATCTCTCCCATGCGCAATTCAACTTTTTTGATAAAGTTGTTTTGCTTATCAAACTTATTTGCAACTAATACCATCTTTTTATTATCAAATGAGAGTGCTTTAAATACAAAACCATTATCTTCAAATTTTATTTTAGTGATCATTATATACCTTGTTGTTTTATATATGTCATTTTAGCATTTTTTAAATAACGCTTGTATGAGTCTTGTTTATGGTATAATGCGCAACATTACAAAAGGACATATATGTACGAGTACAAAGAACGAACACAACGCTGCAAAGATTGTAGCGACAATAAGCTTCCATTAGAACATTCATTATATCACCAAACAGGATTATCAAGTGGGATTATTCATGAATTAAATTTAACATCAGTTCAAGATATAGAAGAGGCATTTCAAAATGCTATACAATTAAGTAAAGATACAATTTCACTAGATGGTAGAAAAACAAAAATAAGAGCTAAAAATCAGTTTTTATATCCAAAAGATATTATTAATATGATACCAAATCTTTATTTTGAAGTTCAAAACAACTAACTAATCGTTATTTCTACAAATTAATCAAATTCTTAGCCAACTATTGCTAGAATCCCATTCCAACTTAAAAAGCCAGTGTGATGGAATGGTAGACTTAGGGGATTCAAAATCCCCCGCCTTATGGGCGTGCCGGTTCGAGTCCGGCCACTGGTACCACTTTTAAAATATCTAATCAACTAAAAATTATCATTAATAAAATATTCAATAGTAATGCTGTATTATGATTCATAATAATATTAAGGTACATAATGAGTTTAGAATATCGAACAGGTTTTTGTAAAGAGTGTAAAGCTGATAGAAAACTAGTACGAAAAACACCAAATCATATTTTACATTTTTTAATTACAGTTGTACTTGGAACATTTACTTATGGTATAGGTTCTGCTGTTTGGATCTGTATTTGGTTTTTACTATCTCTGAAGGAAAATTTTTGGACTTGTCATGTTTGTGGTAGTCACAATGAAGAATCAAATTCACATGATGCTCAACAAAGAATAGAACAACCAAAACTAATTGATAATCTTAAAAAACATTCAAAATTAATCGTGGCATTATTTATCTCAATTGCAATTGTACTCTTTATATTTTCTTTTGATTTTGGTCAAACTACCCAGAATAATGATACTTCAAACAAAACGCAGAAAAAACAGAGTAAAGAAAATAAAGTAAATGCAACTGTTGATATCAAAGCAAAAGATATAGAAAACAAAAAAAATCTTTTAAAAACTAATGATCTAGAAAGTGGGTTATGTTATCTTTATGATGTAAAAAAAAGTTCAGATGCTTTAAGTGGCTCAGTAAGTTGTAAAGAGGGTAAACTTACTATGAATTTTTATG
>JBATTX010000232.1:0-3001 GCA_049670825.1 Arcobacteraceae bacterium
TCTCTTGATCATGGTATAGAAATGCCTGAGGATAGAGTTGCTGCTGGAAAATCAGAAACAGGAACAATTACTATTGCTGCAGAACAAGCAAATGGTCAAATGATTATCACAATTCAAGATGATGGTAAAGGTATTCCTGCTGACAAAGTAGCATTAAAATCGTTAGAAAATGGTTTAATTGATCAAAATCAATATGATACTATGAGTGACAATGAAAAAGCTATGTTGATTTTTGGTGCAGGTGTAAGTACTGCTGAATCTATTACTGACATTTCAGGACGTGGTGTTGGTATGGATGTTGTAAAGACAAATATTACAAAACTTGGTGGAATTATTAAACTTGATACAGCAATTGGAGTAGGTACGACTATTACTATTATGTTACCATTAACACTTGCAATTTTAGATGGTTTAGATATTGCAGTAGGTGATACAAAATACATTTTACCTTTAAGTTCAATTGTAGAATCATTACAACCAACACCAGATATGATTAAAAAAATTGGTGATGGAACTCAAGATTTATTGATGTTAAGAGAAGAATTTATTCCTGTTGTTAGATTACATCAATTATTCGATATTGTTCCTAAACATACTAAACTTGAAAAAGGTATGCTAATTGTTGTTAAATCAGGAAACATTAAAATTGCAATGTTTATAGACGAATTTTTACATCAACATCAAGTTGTTGTTAAGCCTTTAGATAAAAACTTTAGAAGTGTTGAAGGAGTAGGTGCTGCTACTGTTAGAGGTGATGGAAGTATTGGACTGATTTTAGATATTATGGGAATTATTGAAGTACAGAAAAAAACAGAAAAATCAAATTTAAGTGCAAAAGAATATAATTTAGCAGCATCATAATTACATGGTAAATACTAAAGAGCTCCATAACCAAGTAAAATCTATTCTTTATTCTCTTACAGGTATTACCCTTACGGAGAATAAAGATATTATGATCAATAATAGACTTGATAAACTCAAACGAAATACAAAGTATACTGGGAATATTGAAGATCTTTTGTCATTAATAGCTGAAGGTAAATATACTACAGAGTTTATCAATACATTTACAACAAATAAAACACATTTTTTTAGAGAAGATTTTCATTTTGTTGATTTAAAAGAAAGAGTTCTTCCTGAATTTATTAAAAATCGTCAATCTATAAATATGTATTGTTCAGCAGCTTCGACTGGGGAAGAGCCATATTCAATGGCAATGACGGTAAAAGAAGTTGATTCCTCGTTAAAAGCTAGTATTGTAGCAACTGATATTGATACAGATGTTCTACAGCAAGCTGCTAATGGTATTTATAGATACCAAAAAAGTTCAAAAGAGTTTCCAGATTGGATAAAACCGCAGAAGTATTTTAAAAGAAGAATTCAAAAAAATCTTGTAGGTGATGAAATTTTAATCAAAGTAAATGATGATTTAAAGAATATGATTACGTTTGCTCAGATGAACTTAAATGATGAACAATATCCTTTTGAAAAAAATAAATTTGATGTTGTATTTTGTAGAAATGTTTTAATTTATTTTTCTGTAGAAGATCAAAATAAAATTTTAAAGAAACTATTTGCTTTACTAAAAATAGGTGGTACATTGTATATTGGTCATTCAGAAAACCCACATGATTTAATAAACTATTCCAGAAGAGTAGGTCAAAATATTTTTGTAAAAATTAAGGATATAAATTGATTACCTTAGGTCATAAAGATGGTTCTATTGAAAAAGTTTCTAATACTAGAATTACTCAAATAGTAAAAGGGATGAAAACCCATACTGTAATAGGTGGTGAATTTGCAGTAGTGAGTGACGAAGAAGAAGTTGCTTTTAAAACTTTACTTGGCTCTTGTGTTGCAATTATGTTTTATGACAAAACTAAAAAAGTTAAGGGGATGAATCATTTTTTACTTCCTGCTACTGATAATTCAAATGAAGACATGAAATATGGATTATATTCAGTTGAAGCTATGTTAAATGAGATGTATAAGCTAGGATGTAAAAAAGAGAATATGGCAGCCAAAATATCTGGTGGCGCTGATATTATGAATATTACATCTATGGCAAAAAGTATAGGACATCGTAATGTTGAATTTGCGCATACGTTTTGTAGATCAGAAGGATTTAGAATTTTATCAGACCACACACGAGGTAATGATGGTAGAGTTATATTGATAGGAAATCGTTTTGAAACATTTATTAAAAATGTTGATAATACCAATACTTCACGAGAGGTTGCAAATCAAGAGAAAAAACTTCAAAGTGAAATTTCTATTAGACAGCCTGCTACAGCTGAATACATTAGTGGTACAGGAATATTTGACCAAGATGAGAAAAAAGAGGAAACTATGGAGATGGAATTTTTTTAATGTATACTGTATTAGTAATTGATGATTCTATCTCTATGAGAAAAATTATTAAAGATATCATTAATAGATTAGAAGAATTTGAAGTAGTAGATACTGCTGCAGATGCTTATGAGGCAAGAGAAAAGATTAAAATACTAGAGCCAGATTTAGTAACAATTGATGTAAATATGCCCAAAATGAGTGGTGTAACGTTTTTAAGAAATCTTATGCGTTTACATCCTATGCCTGCAATTATTATTTCCGGTGAAGGTATTCGAGGAAATGATATTTTTGAAGATGGTGCGGTTGGATTCGTTGCTAAACCGGAATTAGGTGAGCCTATGAAATATTTTAGTGATAAAATTCAAGATACACTATTAAGTTTAACATTTTTATTAAAAAAATATAGTGCAAAAAAACCATCTCCTATAAAGCCAATGGCAGAACAAATTAAAAAAGTTGATTTATCAGCTGGCTTAATTGAGCCTAAAGTTCATCCTGATGATGTTTATCCTAGTCGACCTTCAATTATTCCAGGTAGTAAAATTATAGGAATAGGTTCTTCAACTGGTGGCGTGGAATCATTGTTAAAAGTGTTTAAAAAACTTCCATCAGATTTACCTCCAATTGTAATTACACAACATATACCATA
>JBATTX010000233.1:0-4554 GCA_049670825.1 Arcobacteraceae bacterium
GGAGTATGTTTGGGAGGGAGAAGATACCACTTTAGTAAATATACGAGCGATGATAAAAAGGCTTCGAAAAAAGATACCTTATGAGAGTATTGTGATTGTAAAAGGGATGGGCTATTCTTTGAATAAAGAGGTTGTATTTGAATAAAACAATCAGTTGATTGTTTTATTGTTTACTTTTTTTTGATTGTTATAATTCCATTTTTGCTATCTATAGTTTCAGTATAATTTATCATCTCATCAGTTAAATTAATAACTACTCTGAAATAATTTTTTTCCATATGTGTGCCCACTGCAAATGATTGGAAATCTTCACTTAAAATATCTTTTCTAATGGTATAAAAACTTACATTTCCTTTAAAATCAAATAAAAACTTTTTTGCTGGCTTGAGTATATCTTGATTTAAAAGTGGATATTGTGGATCAACTTGAATAGTGATAATATCATTTTCAACATGGATTTTTACAAAAGGTAAAACTTTGAAGTTTTCAACAATCGTTGGAACATAAGGTTTCTCTTTTACTACAGGAGTAGTTTCGATCGTCTTTTCTACGTTTGCTTCAACTTTCATCTCACTTTTTGCTTTTTCATCAGCTTGAGCCATCTGAAGTTTCTTTTTCTCCATCTCTTCTTTTGCTTTATTTTCAGCCATCATCTTTTCAGCAATTTTCAGTTCAGCCATCTTTTGATCTTCAAACTCTTGAGCAATTCTATTTTTTTCATCTTGCTGTTTTTTTAGTTCAGCCTCTTCGTTTGATTTGATGATGATCTCTTTTTGCTCCAAAAATTGATCTGTTGGTTCAAAAGGATTTTCTCTTGCTTGTAGAGATAAACTAACTAATATACTCAGTATTGATAGTGAAATGATTTTCATAATTCTTCAGGCTCCAAATTTTTTAATTCAAAATATTTTTTTTGTAATGTTGCATTTTCAATCTGCAACTGATGAATATCGTTTTGTAATTTTACTTTTCTATCTTTTAGATGAGCATACACCTCATACGAGTTGTTTCCATAAAAAAGTAAATTGGAAATATAATAAGCTGTAACAAATGTTATAACAACTAAAGCAGTAGATACGAGTATAAACTGCTTGTTGTTGTTCAACATCTCAAACATAAGAAATCAGGTCTTATTTTTTTGAAAAAGGTTGTTTTCCTAGGTACTCAGCGTATCCTATTTCTGCACCAATTTCTAATAGTCTATTGTATTTAGCGATTCTATCACTTCTTGCTGTACTTCCTGTTTTTATTTGTCCACAGTTAAGTGCAACAGCAAAGTCTGCAATAAATGCATCTTCAGATTCACCAGATCTGTGTGACATTACACAGTTGTAGTTATTTCTTTGAGCAAGTCTGATTGTAAGCATTGTTTCACTTACCGATCCGATTTGGTTTGGTTTAATCAAGATTGCATTTCCAATCTCTTTTTGAATACCTTCAGCAAGAATATTTGCATTTGTTACAAATAAATCATCACCTACAAGTTGTACTTTTCCACCAAGTCTTTCTGTAAGTAGTTTCCATCCATCCCAGTCATCTTCACTTAATCCATCTTCAATAGATACGATTGGGTATTTTGCACATAAGTTTTCGTAGTAAGAGATTAACTCTTCACTTGTGATCTCTCTATTTTCAGATTTTAAAACATAAAGACCTTTGTCGTTAATAAGCTCAGAAGCAGCAACATCGAGTGCAAGTGCAATTTGCTCACCTGGTTTATAACCAGCTTTTTCGATTGCTTTCATAATAACTTCTAATGGCTCTTCATTTGATTTTAAGTTTGGAGCGAATCCACCCTCATCACCAACAGCTGTAGATTCACCCATCTCATCAATGATTTTTTTAAGGTTGTGATATACTTCTGCTGTCGCTCTTAAACCCTCTTTGAAGTTTTCAAAACCAACTGGCATAATCATATATTCTTGAAAATCAACAGAATTATTTGCATGTTCTCCACCATTGATGATGTTAAACATTGGCACAGGCATAGTCATAGCATTTGCACCACCTAAGTATCTGTAAAGTGGTATTTTAAGACTGCTTGCAGCTGCTCTTGCAACTGCCATAGAAACACCAAGAACTGCATTTGCACCAAGATTAGAATAGTTTTCAGTCCCATCAATATCTTTCATAGTAGCATCAACTTCAGCTTGGTTAAATGGGCTTAAACCGATTAGTTCATTTGAGATTGTAGAGTTTACATTTTCAACTGCTTTTTCTACACCTTTACCCATGTATCTATCGCCACCATCTCGTAACTCTAAAGCTTCTCTTTTTCCAGTACTAGCACCACTTGGAACTATAGCACTCTCTTTTGTACCATCACTTAAAATTACAGTTGCTCTTACTGTAGGATTTCCACGACTATCCATAACTTCGTCAGCGTAGATATTATCTATATATACCATTTAAAATATTCCTTTTTATTTATATTATATTTTTAATGATATTATGGTACCAAATTTTTACTTAAAAGGATAAATTAGGGGTATATTATTGGTTCGTTTTTTTCTTAAATATTTTAATGTTATTTAATATTTTTACTGCAAATAAAGTTAAAACTGTACCTACTAAAATAGTAAGATGTACCTCTTCATTTAAAAAAATAATACTTAAAGATATAGCAGAAAATGGAACTAAAAATATAAATGAACTCACCTCATTCGTTCCTAGTTTTTCTATCCCTATAAAATAAACACTTGTAGAAAATGTTGTAGAAATAACAGCTAAACTTAAAATATTGATCCAAAAAACAGAGTCATAGCTTTCATATTGAAACTCGCTTAAATCTACAAAAAATAGCAGTACTAAAATGGTCATAACAATATACATATAAAATGAAAAAACAAGTGGTGAGGTGTTTGTAGCTTTTGAACTAATTATTGTAATAACTGGCCATAAAAGAGAAGCGATTAAAAAGTATACATTGTGTTCTGTAAACACTTCATCAAAAGATAAAGACCATACATTTAAAATAGTTAGTACTCCTAACGCTCCTAAACAAAGTGCAAAAATATCTTTCTTTTCTATTCTTTTTCCAAAAAATAAAGCCATAATCATAAAAGTGTTTATAGGTATAAGTGTAGTTACAAGTGCTCCACCTAAACTAGCAGTTCCAAACTTTGTACCTAAGAAATAATATTTTAGATACAAAATCATTACAACGGCTGTAATAATAGATAAAAACAAACCCTTTTTGGTGATTCGAAAATATTTTTTACTAAAAATAAGCACAGGAACCATTGTCGCTATTGTGAAAATATTTCTTAAAAAAATAAGTTCATATTCATTAATGTATGCGCTTAACACTTTGGCATGAACCCAAGAAGCACCCCATCCAATCATCGCTAAAAACATAAGAATATAAAATATTTTTTTATTTCGTTCTTCCACCATTGTATGCTCACCTAATATTTTTTGGGAGTATACATCTAGTTAACTAAAAAGATTCTATGATTAAAAGTTTTTTGATGGGTGTAAAGAGTACTTATTATGGTACAATGCGGAAATTTTACAATTACAAAGGTACATAATATATGTCATTTACAAACTTAGGTTTATCAAAACCAATTTTAAAAGCTATAGAGGATATCGGTTATACAACACCAAGTCCAATACAATCACAAGCAATCCCACTCGTTTTAGAGGGGCGTGATGTTTTAGCTGGAGCACAAACAGGAACAGGAAAAACAGCTGGTTTTACACTTCCTATCTTAGAATTAATGATGCACAAATCATTAAAAAGACAAAAATTAAAAACAAGAGCTTTAATACTTACACCAACAAGGGAATTAGCAGCACAAGTACATCAAAATGTGGTAGATTATAGTAAATATTTACCATTTACATCAGCAGTAGTATTTGGTGGAGTTGGAATCAATCCACAAAAAGCAAAATTAAAAAATGGAGTTGATATTTTAGTAGCAACTCCAGGAAGATTATTAGACTTAGTAGGGCAAGGTGATTTAGATCTTTCATCTGTTGAGTTTTTTGTACTTGATGAAGCAGATAGAATGCTTGATATGGGATTTATTCATGATATCAAAAAAGTTTTAAAAATGCTTCCAAGTGACAAACAAAGTTTACTTTTTTCTGCTACTTTTTCAAGCAGTATCAAAACACTTGCAGACTCACTTTTAAACTCACCAACACTTATTGAAGTTGCAAAAAGAAATACATCTGCACAAACAATTTCACAAGTGATACATTTTGTAGACAAAGGGAGAAAAAAAGAGCTTTTATCTCATCTTATCAAACAAGGAAACTGGCACCAAGTTTTAGTATTTACACGTACAAAACATGGAGCAAATAAACTAACACAACATCTTGAGTTAGATAATATTAAAGCTGCCGCAATTCACGGTAACAAAAGCCAAGGAGCTCGTACAAAAGCATTAGCTGACTTCAAAGCAAATCATATTCAAGTACTTGTTGCAACAGATATTGCTGCACGTGGTATTGATATTGATCAGTTACCACATGTGATAAACTTCGAGTTACCAAATGTGCCTGAAGATTATGTACATAGAATCGGACGAACTGGACGAGCTGGAA
>JBATTX010000234.1:0-2760 GCA_049670825.1 Arcobacteraceae bacterium
AGGCGATTCCAAGCATGAATTGTTGTGCTAGTTTTTTATTTGAATATATTTTGTAAAGAAATAGTATCACAGCACTATGATACAGTCCAAAACTAAAAGCATGTAACCCTTGTGTAAAAAATGAGATAGTTAATGATTCTGGATATAAGAACAGTAAAAACCATCTAAATGCAGTTATGAGTATAGAAATCTGTATCATAAACAAAAGATTTTTTTGTAAAAGTGGTGCTTGATAATAAAATATAAGTACCTCACAAATAACACCAAATGCCCAAAGATAACTTGTCATCTCTAAACTGATACCATATGATGTTTCATATATTGTAAAGAAGTTATAAAATCCACCAAAACTCACCTGCATCAAAAACAAACTCACCCATAAAGGCCAGTATTTAAGGAGTGAAAATTTTTCTATATCTTTATTTGCTTCAAGTGATACATCATCGTATTGCAGTAAACTAAATGCAAATACAGCTGTTAATATAGTTGCGATAAGATAATAGTGTAAAGCAATTTCAGGAACAGTCAAATACCTTGCAAGTATAAGCCCCACAAGCATAAAGCCAATCGATCCATATAATCGTGATTTTCCATATTTATCTTTGAGCTCTTTGATTGCAATAAGTTCAATGAATGGAAGTAATAAACTCAAACATACACCTAAAATAGCGTTGTTTAACATAAAGAGATAAAATGATTCGATTGTTATATAAAATAATGAAGCCGTTATCACAGATAGTAGTAAAACAAATTTAAAAAGCTTTTGATCGAGTTTGATATGTTTAAGAAATAAGAATGGTGTTAGAAATCTCATAAGTGGAGCTAACGCTAATACAATTCCAATATCTGTAGTACTATATCCAATATCTAAAAGTACTTTTGGTAAAAATATTACATAAACTCCCACTGCAGCAAAATAAAAAAAATAAAAAGCGGAGAGTTTAAAAAATAACATATTTTACTTGTTTATCTTTCGTTCAACGATAATAACAGAAGTGTTCATCACTAAATCTTGAAAAGTTTTTTTATCTTTTCTAAAAAATGGTAAAATTACACCTAAAATACTAATAGCACTTACTATAAACATCACATATCGTAGTGTTGCATGTATCACACCTAGAGTTTTTTTCTCTTTATCATCAACTAGTATAAGATCATACGCTTTAAATCCAGGAGTTTGCCCTTTTTTCACCCAGAAAGTAATCGTAATAGCACCGTATACTGCCATGGTGATCCAATGTGCAAATTCATTTCCTTGAAACGAGTCTTTCCCATCTAAGATAATATATGTCGTGATGTACATAATAGGCATCATAATCATAAACATATCAGTGATAAACGCTTTGAGCCTGAAAAGTGGTGAAGCAGATTGGTTAGGGATCACATTTTGAGTTGTTGTATTTGTATTTGAACTATTTGTGATCTTACCTTTTTTCGTATCTCTCCATCTCGCCATTTGGGTTACCTTTTTTTAATATTTTAATTTTAAGTGGCATTATACAGATGTTTAGCCAAATTAATACAATGATACTTGTAACAATTAAACATTATTTGTATATAATCCGTCTATGATAAATATACAAGATATACAAGAAGCAAAACAAAGATTAACAGGAATAGTAACAGACACACCAATTGCCTATGCTCCAATTTTGAGTAGAAATGCGCAAGCTGATATCTATTTAAAAAAAGAAAATTTACAATTAACTGGAAGTTTTAAACTTCGAGGTGCATTTAACAAAATCGCTAAACTCTCAAAAGAGGAGAGAGATAGAGGAGTAGTAGCAGCTAGTGCTGGAAATCATGCTCAAGGTTTAGCGTTTAGTGCGAAACATTTTGAATGTGATGCAACTATTGTGATGCCAGAAGCGACCCCTCTATTAAAAGTAAATGGTGTGAAAAGTCATGGCGCAAATGTAGTTTTACATGGTGCAAACTATGATGAAGCATATAAATATGCACAAGAATTGGTTACAAAAGAAAATAAAACTTTTGTACATCCATTTGCAGATGATGATGTGATTGCTGGTCAAGGGACACTTGCATTAGAGATTTTAGATAAAATTGATAATATTGATGTGATTATTATCCCTATTGGTGGGGGTGGACTTATCTCGGGAATGGCTACAGCTATTAAACATATCAAACCAAGTATAAAAATTATTGGTGTGGTATCTAGTGGTGCGAATGCTATGAAAAATTCTTTTGAAGCAAAAGAGCAACTCAACTCTCAATCAGTAAAAACTATTGCTGATGGTATTGCTGTTCGTGATGTAACACCTCGAATGTTAGAGTATGTATTAGAGTTAGTAGATGAGATTATAGAAGTTGATGATACAGAAGTAGCAGCAGCAATTTTATTTCTACTAGAGCAACACAAACTTGTAGTTGAAGGTGCGGGGGCTACTGGTGTGGCTGCTGTGATGCACAACAAAATCGATATGAAGGGTAAAAAAATAGTTTTACCGTTAAGTGGTGGAAATATCGATGTAACTATGTTAGCGCAAATTATTCAAAAAGGTTTAGTAAAATCTGCTAGAAAAATGAATCTAATAGTTACTCTTGTAGATAAACCAGGAAGCTTAAAAACATTAACAAATATTTTTGAAAAAATAAGCGCAAATATCATACAAATCGATTTTGATCGAAACTCAGTAGCATTAGATTTTGGGGATGCAAATGTGACTATTGCACTTGAAACAAAAGGTGAAGAACACCAAGAAAGTATACGAACTGAGCTTAAAAAAGCAGGATTTAATT
>JBATTX010000235.1:0-4845 GCA_049670825.1 Arcobacteraceae bacterium
CTATACGAACACGACAAAAAGGGATGAATGTAGTGGAGTTTTTTCTACACCCTAATGGTGATATCTCAGAGTTAAGACTTACAGATAGTTCATACTACACTGCACTTGATAGTAATACGGTTGAGACTATACGATTGGCATATCAAGATTATCCTAAACCAATAGAAAAAGTAAAAATAAAAATTTATGTAAAGTATATATTACGCTAATGAAAATAACAGTTATAATCCCCACACACAACAGAGCAGAACTTATTGGTAAAACTATACAGTCAGTTTTAGAACAAACTTATCAAGCTAATGAAATCATTGTTATAGATGATGGTTCAATAGACAATACAAGAGAGATAGTTACAAACTATGATGTACAATATTTCTATCAAGAGAACAAAGGTGTCTCAAATGCAAGAAACGAAGCAATACATCTAGCCTTAAACGATTGGATATGTTTTTTAGATAGTGATGATATATGGGAGAAAGAGAAGTTAGAAAAGCAAGTAGCGTTTCATAAAACAAATCCCCATATTTTATTTTCCCATACAGATGAGTTATGGATATTTAATGATAAAATCATCAAACAAAAAAAACACCAACTCAAACCTAGTGGGTATTGTTTTAAAGAAAATATTACAAATACACTCATAGGTGCATCAACAGTAATGATACATAAAAAAGTGTTTGAAGATGTAGGGTTGTTTGATGAAGAATTACTCGCTTGTGAAGATTATGACCTATGGCTTCGAATATTAGCAAAATATGAGCTAGGGCTTATAGATGAAAAACTTATCCGAAAAATTGCAGGGCATCAAAATCAACTTTCATTTACTACAAAACTGATGGATGGTTATCGTATAAAAGCGCTTCACAAACATCTAGATACACAATACAAGCAAACAATAAGTGAGCTAATTACAAAAAAATGTGAGATACTCATAAAAGGTGCAATTAAACATAAAAACCAAGATATCGAGAATTATTACACGAAATTAAAAATGTTAAGTGGTAATAAGGTATAATCGCCCTTATGTTAGAAAAAGAAAATTATCCTTATAAATTTGATGAAAATAGATGTGCCACATGTGAAGGAAACTGCTGTATAGGTGAATCTGGATATATATGGATAACAAAAGAAGAGTGTGTAACGCTTGCTGAGTTATTAAATATCTCTGTTGAGGAACTAGGTGAAAAATACCTTTTTAAATCAGGCTACAAATACTCTATAAAAGAGAAACAAATCTCAGAGAATAGTTTTGCTTGTGTATTTTTTGATTTAGATAAAAAACAATGTAGTGTATACCATGCAAGACCAAGTCAATGCCGAACATTTCCATTTTGGGAATATTTTAAAAACAATGTAGATGAGGTAAAAGAAGAATGTCCAGCTATAGTCGATTAATTTTACTTAGTCTATTTTTATCTACAGCTACAATACAAGCAGCACCAACATATCAAGAAGATTTAACGATTATGCTTGCACTTGATAGTGAAAAAAAACAAAATCCAATTGAAAGTTTTAAGTATTATGACAAATTGTATAAAAGTACAAAAAATACTGACTATTTAAAAAAAGCTATCTTTTATAGTTACAAAGCAGGTCAGTTTAATGCTATGTATGATCTATCCAAAGAAGCTGTAAAAATCTTCCCTAAATATACAGAGTACTATCTACAACAAAAAATTATTGCCTTATTATCATTAACAAAAACAACGCAAGCATTAAAAGAAGCAAAAGCACTTCTTAAAGAATATCCAAATGCTACAAGTTATGAGATCATCGCAAATGTTTTTTATGCGCAAAAAGATTATAAAAACTCTTTAAAGTACTATGAAAGCGCGTATGCTATCAATCAAAATGAACAAACACTTATCAAACTTACAACAGTTTTATATACATACTTAAATAAAAAAGATGTTGCACTAGCTTATCTTGAAACATATTTACAAACAAAAGGGTGTACAAAACTGGTATGTGATAAGCTTATGCTTATCTACCAAGAGCAAGGTAATGTAGATGGGATGCTTTCTATTTTAAATAGAATGTATCTAAAATACAAAAACAATCCAAAATTACAAAAAACAACTTTAATCATACAAAACCTTATCGTATCTCTTTTAGAAACAAAAGATATTAAAAAAGCGATAACATTTTTAGAAGAAACTAAAATTGACAATGCAAAACTTATCAATCTTTACTACCAAGATGGACAACTTGAAAAAGCTTTAAAGATGACACGAAAACTTTATCGACAAACAAGAAAAGCAGATCTCCTTGGTAAAATTGCGATGTATGAGTTTGAGTTAGCTGAAGATAAACAAAAAGTGATGAAACATGTAGTTGCAAATTTTGAGTTAGCACTTTCAAGTGGTATAAACAATGCAAGTTATCAAAACTATTATGGGTATTTATTAATAGATTATAATATCAATGTGAGAAAAGGGATAAAACTTATTCAAGATGCTTTAAAAACAACACCAAATAATGTAGCATATCTCGATTCTTTAGCTTGGGGATATTATAAATTAGGTGAATGTACAAAAGCATTAAATTTAATGAAAAAAGTTATCAATGTAACAGGATTGAAAGATAAAGAGATTCAACTTCATTGGAACGCTATAGAAGAATGTAAAAAGGGTAAAAAGAAATGATTTTAGACGATATAATTGAAAAAACAAAATATGATTTAGAGAAAAGAAAAAAAGATATCACTTTAGAGATGATGGGACGAAGTTTATCTCACAATCCATATCCACCAAGAGATGTAAAAAAGTTTCTAACAGCAACAAAAGAGGAACCAATAAGAATCATTGCTGAAGTTAAAAAAGCAAGTCCTAGTAAAGGGATTATTAGAGAAGATTTTGATCCTTTAGCTATTGCTCAAGAGTACAGTAATAATGGTGCAAATGCAATTTCAGTATTAACTGAACCACATTTTTTCCAAGGAAATTTAGAATACCTTACTCAAATTAGAAGATATGTACCTACTCCACTTTTAAGAAAAGATTTTATTGTAGACAAGTACCAAATTGTCGAAGCATTAGTATATGGAGCTGATTTTATTTTGCTTATTGCAAAAGCATTAACAAAACAAGAGTTACAAGAGTTATATGACTATGCATTGCATTTAGGACTTGAAGTTTTAGTAGAGATTCACGATGTAGAAGACTTAAAAAAAGCAATGGCTTGTGGTGCACATATCGTTGGTATCAATCACAGAAACCTTGAAACATTTGAGATGGATATGAACCTTTGCCATAAACTCATACCTATGATACCAAATGGAAAAATAATTGTTGCAGAAAGTGGTGTATCTGACCAAAATATTATTAAAGAGTTAAGTGAAGCTGGAGCAGATGCATTTTTAATTGGTGAACACTTTATGAGACAAGATAATATAGGTGCAGAAGTACAAAGATTAAAAAACAGTCCATCAAATCTATTCAATTAAATCTATAATACTACATTAATGGAAGATTTAAAATCTAAAATAATAGAGAAATTTGCCAATGAGATGAACTCATTGGACTTATCTCTAGATGAGACAACTTTACGTTTAAAATACAATACAATCGTAGATGAGCTTTTTAATAAAATAATCATAAAACGTGAAAAAATAAATATACCTTTTCATAAAACATCAAATGAGAATAATCTAGAACCAACTTTTGAAAATACTTTTGGATTATGTGCAGGAAAATCATCTGATACAGTTTTGACAGCCGATGTATACTCTTCAAATAGTTTATTACGATCATCAACAGCCAAACCACAAGAGGCAACTACTATTCCAAATAATTTCTCTCTTACTTATGAGATGAAACAGTTTGCACAATCTAAATTTTTGCGTAATATTGATGATATATTTGAAGATTTTAAACTTTACTATCAAAGTAAATCTACAATCAATACTGACTGGGAAGCAGTATGGAAAAGATGGGTTCTGAATCAAAATAAATATAAAAATCATCTTATTAAAACAACTATTGATGAAAATATCACTTTAGATAATGAACTGAAACAAACTGCTAAAAAATATATGGATAAAGAGCATATAGAACTAGAGTTTATCAAGTTTAAAAACCACTACATCTCAAATGGAGACCTCAAAGCTTCATGGAATAAAGTGTGGGAAAATTGGTGTATAAATCATAAAAAATTCACTCCAAAAGCCCCAAGAGAACAAACAGTCAAACAAAAAGAGAAAGCTGATTATAAATGGGATTTTAGAAAAGCTAAGGACTTGAGTGATAAAATAAAAGATTGGCTAGAGTTTGATGCAAAAATCAATTGGATGGAAGAGTATTATTGGAAAGATATTCATCAGTTTAATATCAAAACCAATGATGGAACACTCAAACTTGCATGGAAAAAAATGCCCCATCCAGACTTTAATAAAGATGAAATTTTATTATTTAGAGTAGATACACAAGAGGCAAAATATCTTTTAGATGAAAATATCGATACAGTAGAGGTGATTGAAAATGACTAAAAAACAACAAGAATTTTATAGAATTATTACAAACCAAATGTTTGATTTTAATGAAGATTTTCATAAAGAATTTACTATTGAGAGAATTGAAAAAATCGATGATAATCAACTCAAATATCTCCTTGAAGCTATAACTGTTGATGCAGATATGATAGTAAAGAAAAAAGGGTTTGTAACCTACGCTAAGTTTGTTTACTATGCAGATAAGATGATAGAAGAGGAGCTTAAAAGCGCAATGCTTCCAAACCACTCAAAAGTGGAAGAACTATACGCTAAAAGAGAACTTCTACTAAATACTATAGAGAATCAAACAACTTCAATATCTCAAAAAAATCAACTCATTCAAGATATAGAAGAGA
>JBATTX010000236.1:0-4367 GCA_049670825.1 Arcobacteraceae bacterium
GGTACTCCCTACACGATTCGAACGTGTGACCTACGCCTTAGAAGGGCGTTGCTCTATCCAGCTGAGCTAAGGAAGCAATTTTAAGTGGAGCGGGAGACGAGACTCGAACTCGCGACAATCTGCTTGGAAGGCAGAGGCTCTAGCCAACTGAGCTACTCCCGCTTAAATACTATGGTGCAGATGATGAGATTTGAACTCACACGCCGTGAAGCACGAGCCCCTCAAGCCCGCGTGTCTACCATTCCACCACATCTGCACTTTTTAGATTGGAATTGTAGCGAATAAATGTAAAAATTACCTTATAAAAATACTCGTTTGTAATAATATGCAACAATTAAAAAAGCAACACCTAAAGAAATAGATATAAACTGTAAAGAAACAAAAGATGCCATTATACCAATAAAAAAAGTTGTAGTAACATTTCCAATCATAAAAACCATCTCATTGTAAGCCAATACTCGTCCTAAATACTGTCCTTCTACTTTATCTTGTAACATTGCATAGGTATATGACCAAATAGTCGTAGTGGCCATTCCTGTAAGAAACATCCCTACTAATCCTAAATAAAAATTATTTTGAATAAATGCCCATAGTATAATTGTCAAACCTTGAAAAATAAAAATATAAAACATTCTCTCTTTTGATATCCAATTGCTAATCAACAATGGGCCAATCATCAAAGCAAACGCTCTAATAGAATTTGTAATACCAATAGCTAAAGGAACAGCTAAAATGAGTTTATACTCATAATCAGCAAGCAAAGTAACCAAGGTATCAAAAGCAGTTAATCCAACACTTGCATGAAGCAGCATATAATGAATCAAATGTTTGTTACGCTGAATATACCCTATTCCATCTTTTATAGAATTGATAATACTTTTGTGTATCTTTTCACTCTCTACATGAAAATGAATTTGACTTAAAATTATCAATGCTCCCATAAAAAAAAGTCCGTCTATTAAAAAAGAAATTTTTACCCCAAAAATACTTACCACAATACCACCAATAGCCATGCCAGCGGTAAATGTAAAAGACCAAATAATTGAATGTATCTCATTTGCTTTTACCAATGCTTCACCCTTAAGAAGTTTTGGTAAAAGGGTCATCTCTGTTGTAAAAAACATAGATGCACTTCCCATACGAATAAAAAGTAAAAGTAAAAGTAACCATACATCATCAAGTGAGTTAATAAGCATAAAACCTAAAGTCATCATAAGCTCTACACTTAAAAGTATCAACATCAATTTTTTCACTTCAATTCTATCTACAATTGAACCACTAAAAGGGGAAAGTACAATTCCAGGAATAAGATGCATCGCAGCAACTGTTGCAATCAAAAAGGGACTAGCACCAAATTGTACCAGCATAGAGTATATTGCTACATTTGAAAACCAAGCACCAAAATAGGCAATAAACTGCACAGCTGAAAGTTGTCGCACCACTTTGTGCGTTCTAAAAAGTTCTCTATATGTCAAAATATTATTTAAATTCTATTTTGACAAGGTTTGAAAATTGTTTTGGTGATGGTACTATTATTTCACATTTGTATGATGAAATATGTGTACTATCTGCTATATCATAAAGCTTTGATATTTTTAAATCTGTAGCTTTTCCATCTAAATAGATTGTTTTATTTTTTATATCACTTGCACTACTAATAGGAATATAAATCTCTATTTTTCCAGCTGAGAGATCCATACTATTATATAACAACACCCCAGGAGTCACATAGTCTCCAACTTCTACAGCAAGGTTATAAATGTAGTTACCCTTTTCAACTAAAGTCTTTTTTGATATTTGATCTTTCAGTGTTGCTATTTTTGTTTCTAAGTCACTTATAGTTGAAGCAATATTTAATATAGTGATTTTTTGGTTATCTTTATCAAACTTTGATTTTGAAGATACTTTTTGATAACTCTTTAAGATATCTTTTTGGATTTTTAAAGTTTCGTTAAGATTTTTTAGTTTTATCTCAGACTGTTTTAAATCTACTGAATCGATTGTCGAATCAAGTTTAATAATTGTACTATTTGAAGCTACTTTTGATTCTATTTCATTATTTACATATACAACTTTACCACTTACTGCAGACTTTACATTGTATGTATTAATAGGATTTAATTTCCCATAATACTCACTTGCAAAACCTAATGAACTAAAAAGTACAAGTGTTGTAAGAATTTTTTTCATATTTTTGTTTCCTCTATTTTAATTGGGTGAAATATATCATCATTTATCTTTATATTGAGTTTAATTTTTTGTGTTGGTTGTTTTATAAACTTCGCTATAAACTCTTGATCTTTAAATGTAAATAATATATCCTTATAAATTAAATATTCCCCATCAAAGTCAAATCTTACGTGAAGGTTGCTTTGTGATTGATGTTTTATAAATTCATCTCTTATCCCTTGATAAATAAAAAGCTCAACAGCTTTGGGAGTATAGCTATCTATATCATACAAATCCACAGTATCAAGTTTTGCAGATAAAAAGTTTATCTCACTATTGTAAACAATGTTTGAAAATATAGGTTTACCAAATACCACTTTAAATGCTTTATTCACACTAGTTTGAAGTATTGGATAAAGATTTTTTTGATCGTGATAGTATTCTTTGAGTGATTTTAATTTTCCATTATAAAAACCAATTTTTCCAGCATACTCAACATCGATATTTTTTTGCTCTTCGGCACGACTCTCTTTAATCGCTTTTAGTCTTTGTATGTAACTAAAATAAAGCTCATATTTTACTGGATCTAAACTTGCTCCATCATCTTTTAATTCTCTTTTTACAGGAAGTGGTGGTTTACTTTTTTCTATCTCTTCATTGATAAAGTAGTTTATCATCACATTGAGTTTTTCATATTTATCTAATGTGATGTATGGATTGCTAATTGCAAATAGATACAATGGAGTTAAAAGTAAAAGTATTTTTATCATTTCATATCTCTTATACATCGAATATAGTGTGCTTCGGTTTTTTTTACCATGAGAGTTTTGCCACTTGCAAAATCAATCGCCCAAATAAAACTATCATCATCTTTAAATTCACTTTGAGTAGTATATATATTTGGTTGTAAAAATTTAAAATTTTTATCGATACTATTTTTTTGTGTCACATCTACAATATTTTGTATCTCTTTAATAGTTGGTACACGCCAATCGATATAACCATTTAAAACCAAAATATCACAATATACTTTTGCTGTAGTAAAAGTTTCAAGATATTGAGTCACTTCATTATCATCTTGCCACATCAATTTATTTGTGGCATCTGTAACGATATTTAAACTTTTTTCATAGTTGATAGAAGAGCTAAAAGAGTATGTCATTAAAGCTAAGAGAAGTAATAATTTTTTCATTTAGTAAGTACCCTCCTCTTTTGCCATATCTCTTACACACCGTATATTATATCGTACTGTATCTGGTGAGATATCACTTGTACCATATTTAAAATCTACAAACCAGTTATTGTCTTTTTCTTTTACACTAACTGTTGATGTCCAATATTTTGTAGGTTTGATATGTTTTATTTTTTTCATCGCTGATGGAGTTGTCTGTTCATAATCTACAAGTGAGAGTAACTCATCATATTTGGGAACTCTCCAATCTGTTCTATTGGCTAAATCTAATCTTTTACAATAGAGTTTGAGTTCTAAACGATTAAGTTCTTTTTCACTATTTAAAGATTGGTCTTGCCACATTAAATTATTATTTATAAAAATCACATCTTTTATTTTTGCGATTTTAGCATCTTTTTGTTGCTGCAGGTTTAAGTGAAAATCTGCAACTCTCTTAGGATATGTTGCATCAACATACTTTTTGATAACAGCATCAATTTGATCTTTACTAATATCTGTTTTAACAACTTCACCCCAACTTAATGAACTAGCAAAAAGTAAAGAGTGAAAAAAAGATAGTATTATAAATATGTTTCTAATTGTATATCCTTTTTCATCAACTCTTTTATAAGATTATTGATATTTCTCTTCTCTTTTTTAAACTCCTCTTGTGAGAGTGTTTCTAATTTATAGATGATTTTATCCAATTCTTCATCAATATTTATATAAACAAATAAAACTTTGAAAAGCTCTTTTGGTGTTTTTGTATTTTGTATCGATTTTAATAAAGGTGTCTCAATATTTTTTCCTGTTTTATTTTTAAAATAAGAAAAGACAATTACAATAATAATACCAACAACTAAGCCAAATAGAAAATAGATGATTTTTTCATCACTTGTGATTTTTACCACTTCTACTTTGGTGGCTTCACTATTTGTGTTTTGAATCTCTTGTTTTGGTTCTTGTAATTCGAGTTTTGCTTTTTGTTTTGGGGTACCATTTACTTTTATATCAAAACGTTGTGTTT
>JBATTX010000237.1:0-7761 GCA_049670825.1 Arcobacteraceae bacterium
ATACCAGTTTTTAATCCACCATCAGTTTGTAAATGAACCATACCTCTTAAGTGATTTGCTTTTAAAGCATTATGTGCTTCACTAAGTCCCATCTCCCAAGCATTACCCGTATGTTTAATTGATGTCAATGGAGCAGCACCAGTACCACCATCAGCACCAGAAATAATAATTTTATCTGCATATGCTTTAGCAACACCAGAAGCAATTGTTCCAACACCAATACTAGAAACTAGTTTTACAGCAATTGTAGCAGTTGGATTGATCTGTTTTAAGTCAAAAATCAGCTGTGCTAAATCCTCAATTGAATAAATATCATGATGAGGAGGTGGTGAAATCAACGTTACACCAGGTGTTGTATGTCTAAGTGTAGCAATTAAAGGAGTAACTTTTGCTCCTGGTAACTGTCCACCCTCACCTGGTTTTGCACCTTGTGCTAATTTAATTTGTAACTCTTCACAGTTTACTAAATATCCTGGTGTAACACCAAATCTACCAGATGCAACTTGTTTAATTTTTGAATTTTTAAGAGTGTTATATCGAGCAGGATCTTCTCCACCTTCACCAGAATTTGATTTTGCACCAATTGTATTCATTGCAATCGCAATTGCTTCATGAGCATCCACAGAGATTGAACCACAACTCATAGCTGCACTTGCAAATCTTTTAAATATCTCTTCTTTTGGTTCAACAAGATCAATACTAATCGCTTCTTTATCACTATTAAATTCAAAGAAATCTCGTATAAATTTTTTATCTCTATTTTCTATTAAATTTTTAAGCCCTTTAAAGTCACTAATATCTTCAACTCCAGTTGCATTTTTGTTATGCATTGCTTTTGTAATAGCTGGACCATAATCATGGTATTCAGCACCATCAAGGTATTTATAAAATCCACCCAAAGCAAGTGGAAACATTGATTGATCATTGAAATATGCATCAAAATGTGATGCCTCAATTCTTTTTTCAATATCACCATATCCCAATCCGCAAATATCAGTATTTGCATAAGTAAAACACTCATCACAAATCTCATCACTTAATCCAACAATATCAAATAGAGATGAATTTCTATATGATGACATAGTAGCAATACCCATTTTAGACATAATTTTCAATAATCCAGCACCTAAAGCTTTTGCACTATTTTTTAATTTGTGTTGTAATGCAATAGGTGATATGTCTTTTCTCTCGTAGTAAGCTACAATTGAAGAATAAAGCATATATGGATATAAAAGTGTTGCACCAAATGCAAATAATACAGCTGCACTATGAGGATCATATACTTCACTTGTTACAACAGTAATAGAGATAGAACTTGCTTGTTTATCTTTTACTAATTGATGATTAATATATCCAACAGCTAATGCCATAGGGATCATTTTTTGTGTTTCACCTACTTCTCTATCATCTAAAATAACGATTGTTAAATTCTCTTCTAAAATCGATTTTTTCACTTCATTATAAAGTTTTTTTAATGATCCTTGTAAATCTGTTTCAAAAGCAGTACTAAATGTTTTACTTTTATAGTCTTCATCATACACTTCTAGTTTTGGATCACTAAAATTTAATAACACATCAAATTTTTCTTTCATCAAAATAGGAGATGCAGCTTTTAATTTTTTTGAATTATGTTCATTTTCTTCTAAAATATTATATGCTTTTCCTATTCCAGTATTTAAACTCATTACAACTTTTTCTCTATATGGATCTATAGGAGGATTTGTAACTTGAGCAAATTTTTGTCTGAAAAAATCTGTGAAATTTCTATGTTTATCAGAAAAACAAGCAAGTGGAGTATCATCACCCATAGAACCAGTTGGCTCTTTACCGTCTTCTGCCATAGGAATAATCATTTGATCTAAAACTTCATAAGTAATATTTACATATTTTTGTCGTTTTTCTAAATCTTTGTAGATATAATCACTTAAATCTAAAAATGAATCTTCTATATACTCTTGAAGATAATTAATATTTGAACTTAGCCACTTTTCATAATTTTGAGATGATTTTAAATAATTATTGATATCTTCATGTTTTAAAACTGTACCTGTTTCAATATCAACACCAATCATTTGTCCACTTTGTAATCTACCTCTATCAACAATATCTTCTTCTGGTATAATTACTGTTCCATATTCACTTGTAACAAAAAATCTATCATCTTTTGTACGAATATATTTTGAAGGTCGTAAACCATTTCTGTCAATTAAACAACCAATATGTCTACCATCTGTTAAACTAACAGCAGCTGGTCCATCCCATGCTTCAAATCTAATTGCACAATATTCATAGAATGCTCTTAATTCACTATCCATATGTGGTGCATTTTGCCATGGAGCTGGCACTAAACAACGAGCAGCTTTAAAGAAATCAAGACCATTGATAATTAAAAATTCAAAAAGATTATCTAAAGAAGCACTATCACTTCCTCCTGTTTGTAAAAGAGGAAAAATTCTTTGTAACTCTTCATCAGTAAATACTTCTGATTTAATTGTTTCAGTTTTAATCTCAACATTGAATCTATTTGCTTCAATAGAGTTAATCTCTCCATTGTGTGCAACACCTCTAAAAGGTTGCGCAAGTCTCCATTTTGGTAAAGTGTTTGTAGAAAATCTTTGATGAAATAATGCAAAAGATATTTTAAAATCTTCATCTTGTAAATCTATGTAAAATTGCTTAATTGTTGTAGGCATTACTAGCCCTTTATAAGCAATTACTTTTGATGAAAATGTTGGGATATAGAAATCTTCTTCACCCTCTAGTGCATGTTCAGCTTCCTTTCTTGCAAGATATATCATAGCATCAAATCTTTTTGAAGAAACTAAAGTATTTGGTACTACAAATATTTGTGTAATATTTGGTAAAATGTTTAATGCGAACTCACCTAAAGCATCTGTATTTACAGGTACAGTTCTATTTAAAATAACTTTTAAGTCATTTTTTTCACAAAATGTTCTAAATATTTCTAGTTGTTTTTCATTTTTAGAAAATATCATCGCAACTGCGTATAATTGCGGTAAATCAATATTTTCTTGTTTAGCAACTTTTCTCATGAATTGATCTGGTATTGAGAATAACAGCCCACTACCATCGCCACTTTTTCCATCGGCGGCTACTGCACCTCTGTGCATCATTCGTTCTAATGATGTGATAGCATCTTCTAAATTCTGATGTGTCTGTTTATTTTTCAGGTGAGCAATTAAACCAAACCCACAGTTGTCTTTAAAAGAAGTTAATTTATCTAAGTTACAACCCATTATTTCCCTTTATATTGATCTATTTTACTTTTAATTCTATATTGATTAACGTAAGTGTAGATATATTAGCGAAAGTTATATTAAAATCTTGTTAAATAGAAAAAGGGGGTTAAGTATATAAAAAAAGGTAGAGTAAAAACTCTACCTTTTTTTTATTTTTTTTGCAGTGATTAGCAAGAATATGTTGTCATTACTTCAAACGCAGTTGGTCTTGCTTCGTAAGGCCAAATTTGTCTTTCATATTGATAGTGTTGGTATGTATCAATAAATTCTTTTGTAAATACTGGTTGTAAGAATTCGTTATCTTTGATAAGACCTTCAATTGCCATTCTTAAAGTATTTGGCATTTGAGGAATATCTTTTTCTCTAATCTCATCAAGAGATAATTCGAATAAATCTTCATCCATTGGACCTACTGGTTCCATTTTATTTTTGATACCATCAATACCAGCCATCATCATAGCAGCAAATGCTAAATATGGATTTGCTGTAGAATCTGGGAATCTCATTTCTAATCTAGTTGCAGGTGCACCAGCTCCCCAAGGAACTCTACAAGCTGCTGATCTATTTTGAGCAGAATAAGTTAAAATACTTGGTGCTTCAAAACCTGGTACTAATCTTTTGTACGAGTTTGTAGAAGCATTTGTAAATGCAGCAACAGCAAATGCATGTTTAAATACACCACCAGCATACCATCTAGCTTCATCAGATAGATTTCCGTAATTTCCTTCTGTATAGAATGTATTCACTCCATCTTTCCAGATTGATTGGTGTACGTGCATACCATTACCGTTATCACCATGGATTGGTTTTGGCATAAATGTAGCTGTTTTACCATTTAAGTGTGCAACCATTTTAACTACATATTTTAACTTTTGAACATTATCAGCAGCTTCAACTAAAGTATTGTAAACAATACCAATTTCGTGTTGACCTTGTGCAACTTCGTGGTGTCCTAAAACAACTTCTAAACCAACTTGCTCTAATATCAACATTGTTTCAGCTCTTAAGTCAACACCTTTATCAACTGGTGCAACTGGGAAGTATCCACCTTTTTGACCAGAGATATGACCCATGTTTCCACCTTCATATTCTGTATTTCTATTCCATCCACCATCTTCTGTATCAACTTTGTAGTGTGATTCATGTGGAGCATCTTTTACTTTAACATCTTCAAAAATGAAATATTCATTTTCTGGACCAAAATAAGCAACATCTCCAATATTTGCAGAAGCTAGGTACTCTAAAGATTTAGCAGCAATACTTCTTGGACATTTAGCATACATCTCACCATTATAAATGTCATAAACACTACAAATAACGATTATTGTACTATCAGCTGTAAATGGATCTAAAAACGCAGTTTCAACAGATGGTTTTAAAATCATATCTGATTTGTTAATTGGTTGCCAAGCATCAATACTTGAACCATCAAAAGGCATACCATTTTCAAATAATTTTTCAGATACTGCACTGTATCTGTAACTAATATGATGCCAAGCACCTTTAATATCTGTAAATCTAAAATCTACAAACTCAACTTCATTTTCTTTACAGTAAGTAAAAAACTCTTCTGTATTATTTACGAATTTTCCCATTTATTAAATCCTTTTTTTTTGTTATGCATATTGTAACTTATTTAGAGGGAAAGTCAAGTAAATAGTTGTATATATTATATACAATTATAACTATTGTTTCTTTTTACAACAAATTTTGTATAATAAGAAAAAAAATTAGGAATATTATAATGACAAATGAAAATGCCGTAAAAAATCTTGACAATATTATCACAAAAATTGAATTCTCAAGATTACAAGTAGATGATCATAAAATTGTACAATTAGTAGCAGTAAGTAAATATTCTACAGCTGATGATATAACAAAACTTTATGAATCAGGACAAAGGGCTTTTGGAGAAAATAAAGTACAAGATTTAAAATCTAAACAAGAAGAGCTAGCTGATTTACCAATTGCATGGCACTTTGTTGGAAGTTTACAAAAAAATAAAATCAATAATTTAATTGACTTAAATCCAGTATTAATGCACTCTCTTGATAGTTTAGACTTAGCGCAGGATTTAGATAAAAAATTAAAAGCTAAAAATAAAAAAATGAATTGTTTATTACAAATCAATAGTGCTTATGAAGATTCAAAGTCAGGAGTAAGCCCTGAGAGTGCTGTCGAAATATACAAAGAGATTCAAGAAAAATATACGAATATAAATTTAAAAGGTGTTATGAGTATTGGTGCTCATAGTGAAGATAGAGATACTATTACAAAGAGTTTTGAAGTAACGAAAAAAATATTTGACAAATGTAATGGAGCTACAATTTGTTCAATGGGAATGAGTGGAGATTTTGAAACTGCAATCCTAAATGGATCAACAATGGTACGTGTTGGAAGTGCATTGTTTAAATAATATACAATTACGAAACGATTTTATTCGTTTCGTAAAACATCTAAAACATCAATTTGTGTTGCTTTTTTTGCAGGATAATACGCAGATAAAAAGACTATAACCATTGAACCAATAATAATAGAAATAAAATCAACCATATCTAAAACTAATGGCAGTTTTGTTGTACCATACACATCTGCAGGTAAAGATATAATATCAAAGTTTTCAAGTAAGAACATACCAGCAAAACCAAATATAATACCAACAATAATACCAGCATAACCAATAATCAAACCTAAACGTAAAAAGATATGTTTTACCTCTTTTGTACTAGCACCTAAAGATAATAACAACGCAATCTCTTTCCTTCTACTCATAACTGTCATCAGTAACGAACTAATAATATTAAGTGATGCAATTAAAATTATAAGCATAAGAACTATAAATAATGCTTGTTTTTCCATTTGCATTGCAGCAAAGAAATTTCCATTTTGTTGCCACCAACCAATAACACCAACACCAAAAGATGGCAAAGCTTTTAATATTCGCTCTTTATCTTTAAAAGGATCATTACTATAAACATGTATTCCATCATAATAGTTTTTATTCTTTTTTAAAATCGTTCGTAATGAATCAATCGATGTGTACATATAAGCTTTGTCATAAGCAGTAAGACCAGACTTAAAGTCTCCACTAAATGTAAATCGCTTCATTTTAGGCATCAATGAAAATCCACTAGGA
The DNA here is from genome assembly GCA_049670825.1 of Arcobacteraceae bacterium. Lineage (GTDB taxonomy): Bacteria > Campylobacterota > Campylobacteria > Campylobacterales > Arcobacteraceae > JAIOSF01. The sequence continues at coordinate 6,397 of JBATTX010000237.1, forward strand.
TTCACTGTTGTAAAGTAAAGTGTTACTTTTTGATTATTGTAAAGATAAAGCTCATCTTTAATCCCTTGGCCAACTATAAGATCATATTTATTAAAAGTATCAATATCTTTAACAGCATCTTTATAGATACTATTAATTGCAGCTTCTTTTTGTTTATCTACACCAAAAACAACTCCACCACTCATGGAATCATCGCTTTGTATCATTACTTGGGAAGTTAAATAAGGTGAAAAAAGTAGCTCAGGAAATTTTGTTTCTAAATCTTTTAAAAGATTTTCATCAACCATCCCATTTACTTTTGGATAAATACTTAGAGGATAGTTCATAGTAAACAGTTTTTTTTCAAACTCTTTTGCAGTACCATTCATAATAGCCATAGCAATGATCAAAACCATCACACCAATACCTACACCTAAAAATGCTAAAATAGCACTAATAGATATAAATGGATTTTTTTTATCAAAAGTTAAATACTTTCGAATTATAAAGTTTATTAATTTTGTATTCACGTTATCGTGCCAAAATACCTTTTTTAGGTCCACTTTGCCCGCAACATTGTTTATACTTTTTTCCACTTCCACAAGGACAAGGAGAATTTCTAGCTACTTTTTTCTCAATCACTTGTTTTACGTCATTAGTATTTAAAGAGATATCTTCAACTGTAGCTTCCATCTCTTTTTTTAGTCTCTCAAGTGCTTCTTGCTCACGTCTTGCTTCATCTTCATCTCTTAATTGTACAGAAAATAAAATTCTAATAATTTCATATTTAATAGAAGCAATAAGCTCTATAAACATATTGTAACTCTCTTTTTTATATTCTACTAATGGATCTTTTTGATTATATCCACGAAGTCCAATACCTGTTTTTAATGTATCCATTGAGTATAAGTGTTCTCTATATGCTTTATCTAAAACTTGAAGATAGAGGATTCTTTCGATCTCACTTCTTTGTTCAGGTGCAGGCATTGACATTTTATCTTCGTATTTTTCTTTTAATAGATTCACAAGTTTTTCTTCAATTGTATCAAAATCATCTGCTTGAATTTGCTCTTGAGTTATATCAATATTAAGTTCCTCTTTTGCTTTAACAATAACATTTTCATAAGAGAAATCTTCAGGCATTATGCTATCACTGAGCTCTTTTGCATTTTCTATTAAAACAGCAGCAAACTCTTTAATGTTTTCATCAATTTTAGCCGCAATAGCATAATCTTCATTCAATAAATCATTTCTAAATGTATAGATAACTTTTCTTTGTTCATTTGCAACATCATCATATTCAAGTAGGTGTTTTCTTGACTCAAAGTGCATACTTTCTACTTTTTTCTGAGCATTTTCAACTGCACGAGTTACCATACCTGATTC
>JBATTX010000238.1:0-13723 GCA_049670825.1 Arcobacteraceae bacterium
GATGTAAGCCATGTTGATGCAACATTTACTACTATCGAAGGTGGACAACCTTTAAGAGAAGATAATGCATTTAAAGAAGATGGTTTAGCAGACAGAATTATGCAAAATTCTCCAAAAAGTGCTGATAATCATTTTGTAGTTCCAACTATTATTGAGTAGTAAGAGTTTATCATGATTACTATTTATGGTATAAAAACTTGCTCAACAGTGAGAAAAGCAATCAAGTTTTGTAAAGACAATAACTTAGAGCATTCATTTGTAGACTTTCGAGCAGAACCTTTAGAAAATGACAAAGTAAAATATTTTGCTTCAAAAGTTGATATCAATCTGCTTTTTAACAATAGAGGAACAAAATACAAAGATTTAGGATTGAAAGAGTTAAATCTCGATGAAGCTGGAAAACTTGAATGGCTTTGTAAAGAGAATATGCTTCTAAAAAGACCAGTAGTTGAATATACAAAAAATAATGAAGAGAAAGTATTACTCTCTTTTAATCAAGAGCAGTATGAAGAAGAGTTATTAACTAAATAATTCTAGTAAAAAAAAAGGGATGATTTCTCATCCCCCTCTCATAACTTTACCGTAGTTATTTGTAGCATCTCTACTACCACCCATGTTTCCAGTAGCAATCATAATTGCAATAATTACAATAGCACCTATTCCTATCCACTTTAGTGATTTTTCCATTACATTACCTCCTTTGCATCGATTCCAAGAACTTTTAAACCTGTTCTTAGAGATAATGCTACCATACTTAAAGCTTTTAAATATTGATTTTGATCATCTAATCCAACAATTTTATGTTCATTATAGAATTTATGTGTTAAGGCACTTAAACCATGTAAATAGTCAGTAATCTTTTGCATATCTCTCTTATCGAATGCTTCATTTAGTACTGTACCTAAAAGTAAAGCTTCATATACTAAATCTTTTGCATCTTGGTTGATCTTATCTATTGAAGAGTTTTTCACATCATCTACATTTAATTCAGCTTTTTTAAATAACTGATTTATTCTCGCATGTGCATAATTGATATAAAATACAGGGTTACTAGAGTCATTATTTTTTAATAAATCAATATCAAATTCTAAATGTGTATCACTTTTTTTCGTTAAAAATACAAATCGTAAAGAGTCTGCACCAATCTCTTCAACAATATCACTCATCAAAATAACAGTTCCAGCTCTCTTGCTCATTTTATATGGTTGTCCACCTTGAAGTAGTGCTACCATTTGAGAAAGTAGAATTTCTAGTTTTGATGAATCATTTCCTAAAAACTCTATTGCTGCTTTTACTCTTTTGATATATCCATGGTGATCTGCACCCCAAATATTGATATATCTGTCAAAGTTTCTATCATATTTATTTTTATGGTAGATTATATCACCTGCTAAATATGTAGGTATTCCATTTTCTCGAACAACAACTCTATCACTATCATCGCCATGATCAGTTGAACGAATAAAATCTTTTCCATCTTTGTTGTAGATACTTCCTGTTGATTCTAAAACAGCTTTTGTCGATTCCCAATTAACATACAACTCTTTTTCACTTACATAATTATCAAATGATACACCTAAATCCAACATATCTTTTTTGATAATTTTTAGAACTTCATCTTTTGCAAATAGAGCTAACTCTTCCTCTTTTGAAGGATCATTAAATATCTCAGCACCATAAATCTCTACACATTTATTTGCAATATCAACTAAATATTCTCCACGATAAAATTGCTCTGGGTATTCAACTTCCTCTTTTAAAATAAATTCTTTAGCTGCAAGATTTAACGATGTAGCCAACATTTGCATTTGAGCACCCGCATCATTTACATAATATTCACTTGTTACATCATATCCTAAATATTTTCCAACTCTAAAAAGTGCATCACCAAAAACAGCACCTCTTGCATGACCAATATGTAAAGGTCCAGTAGGGTTTGCACTTACAAACTCTAATAAAATCTTCTCATTTTTGGTATCACCTTTTGCAAAATCTTCTTGCAAAGATAATGCTTCATCTATTTGAGATGTTAAAAATTGGTTTGAAAGTTTGAAATTTACAAAACCTTTTACAGCTGTAACTTCTTCAAATATTGTGCTATTTTTAAATTTACTTGCTAATTCTTCTGCTATCATCATTGGATTTTTTCGTAACTCTTTTGCTAATGAAAATGCAACTGGTGTAGCAAAATGACCCAATGTAATATCTTTGGGTTTTTCTAGAACAACATCTCTTTCTAATACTTCTTCTATATGTTTTTTAACTGTATTTTGCACTTAGTATTACTCTTTTTCTTATACTGTTGTTTTTGTTGTATCTGCAGTTTTTGTGTCTGATTCTACAGCTTTTTCATCTTCAATTTTCTTGTCGTTTGTAGCCATTGTTGTTGGTTCATCTTCTTTTAATGCACCTTTAAAATCTTTGATACCTTTTCCAAGACCTTTTGCTAACTCTGGGATTTTCTTTCCTCCAAATAACAATACCACGACTGCTACGATGATAAATAATTCTATTCCACTAGGCATACCCATATTAAGTTCCTTATATAAATAATTTTAAATGATTATACTAAATAAACTCTTAACCATTGATATAATAAAATACCTGTAAGATAAATAAAATAAAACACTAGGAAAATCGATGAAATTTACAGCACCCTTAAAATCAAATAGCATAAAAATTATGCTTCTTGGAAGTGGCGAATTAGGAAAAGAAGTTATTATTGAAGCACAAAGACTTGGTGTTGAGACAATTGCAGTAGATAGTTATGCAAATGCACCAGCTCATCTTGTAGCAAATAAATCGTATGTGATTAATATGAAAAATGAAGCCGAAGTACTCGATGTAATAAGAAGAGAAAAGCCAGACTTTATCTTACCTGAGGTTGAAGCTATTAGTATATCGGCACTTTTTAAAGCTGAAGAGGAAGGTTTTCATGTTATTCCAAATGCAGAAGCTGTAAATAAAACTATGAATAGAAAAAATATCAGAGTTTTTGCCTGTGAAGAGTTACAACTTCCAGCTTCAAAATATGAGTTTGTTACAACACTTGAAGGCCTTAAAGAAGCTGCTAATACTATTGGTTTTCCTTGTGTAATTAAACCTGTGATGTCAAGTTCTGGTCATGGACAAAGTATTGCTAAATCTGCTGATGATTTACAAAACTCTTGGGAGATTGCAAAAGAAGCCAGAGGAGATGCTAGTGAACTTATTGTAGAGGAGTTTATCCCTTTTGACTATGAAATCACACTTCTTACAGCTAGAAATGAAACAGGAACTACATTTTGTGAGCCAATAGGACATATTCAAAAAGATGGTGACTATATTTTTTCATGGCAACCTATGAATATGAGTGAAACAGCTAAGCAAAAAGCTATTGATGTTGCACAAAAAATCACTGATGGACTAGGTGGTAGAGGTATTTTTGGTGTTGAACTTTTTGTTAAAGGTGATGAAGTATATTTCTCTGAGGTAAGTCCAAGACCACACGATACAGGGATGGTAACCATGATAACACAATCGCAACCACAGTTTGCACTTCATGTAAGAGCAGTACTAGGTTTACCACTTGATTATATCACCTATGGAGCAGGAGCTAGTGCTGCTTACAAATCAACTACAGATACATTTAATCCTGAGATAAATATAGATCCAAGTATCTTCACTGCTAACTCATTTGTAAGAGTATTTGGGAAACCACAAACACATCTAGGAAGAAGAATGGCCGTAGCATTAACTTTTGATAAAGATGATAGTCAAAAAGCACTAGAGAGTGCAAAAAAACTCATCAGTAAAATTACGGAATAGATTAAATAGTAACAACCATACTATTTAATTATAAGGACACTTTTCACAAGAAAGGTGTCTCTCATCTAATTTACATCGAACACATTTAGATACTGGAGTTTTAAATGATCTCTGTGTTGTACATTTATGATGTTTTGATGCTACATAACTTACATTTGCCGTAACATCATAAGATAATCGATTAGCAATATCTGTAGTGACATTTTTGTTTCTTAAAATTGCACGTCTTACTAAAGATTCAGGAGATAATAAAAGCATCTCTAAAAGTGCTTGTTCTGTTGTTTCGATTGCTAAGTCTAGTTTTTCTGAAAGGGAAAGAGTATTGATATTCATGACATAATCCTAATAATTATTTACATAATGATACTTTTCCACAATTAATATAAATATTAGCTTAAATGATAAATGAATTTATAAACATATTACTCGATTACGTCCATCATTTTTTGCTATATAGAGTGCTTTGTCTGCACGAGAGAGTATATCTTTAATCTGGTCATTTTTCTTATATTCAGAAACACCAAAACTCGCTGTTTTATGAATGTTTTCAACAAATTTAAAATCTTCTATCTCTTTTCTTATTTTTTCTGCAATAGTTTTTAGACCTTCTATATTTGTATGAGGACAAATAATGAGAAACTCTTCTCCTCCCCATCGTCCAACAACATCACTTTCTCTACTATGTAATTTTATAATATTTGAGATTTCGATAAGTACCTTATCACCAACTTGATGACCATAGGTATCATTTACCTTTTTAAAAAAATCTATATCTAATAAGATTACACCAAAAGGAGTTTTATATCTAATTGTTCTATGAAACTCAGAATCTAAAGCATCATCTAATTTATTTCTATTATACAAGGAGGTAAGTTTGTCAGTAATTGCCAATTGTTTTAGTTTCGCTTGTGTATCTTGTAACTCTTTTAATAATATCTCTTTTTCTTTATTTGCTATTGTCATTTTTCTTGTCCAATATGAAAATACAAGAATAATAATCAAACTAATAAAAATAATTTTCCACACAAGATCATAATCTACTGTTTTTTCATATTTTATTTTATACCAACTGTTTAAAATCTCATTCTTTTCATCTTTACCTATACTATCAAGTGCCTTTTCTAATATTTTTTGTAATAATGGCTCTTCAACACCTGATGCAATTGATAAATTAACATTTAAGTCCAGTTTTCCCGAAATTTTTAGATTAAGTAAAGATTCTTTTTGAATGTTGTATGAAATACTTGGAGGCGTCCCAATATATCCAAATAAACTATTATTTTCTACTTGCAATAAACCTTCTAATGGACTATTGACCTCAACAAATTCTAAATTTGGATATTTTTTATTAATAATTTTTTTAAGTAAATCACTTTTTATTATTGCAACTTTTTTATTTTTTATATCTTTAATATTTGAAATAAAAAGTTCATCATTTCTAGTTACAATAACCAAAGGCTGGGAAATGTAAGGTTTGGTAAAATTTAGAGAACTTTTTGATTCATCATACATCAATAAAGGAACAATATCACATTTTTTTTCTTGCAATAATGTCATAGTCTGTGGAATACTATTTGAAGATATTACTTCTAATGGCAATTCCGTTTTTTGAGAAATTATTTTCATAATATTCGCACTAATACCTTCATATACACCAAAGTCATCACTTTGCTCATAAGGCATCCAATCTTTATTTACACAGATTTTAAGCGCTGTTTTCTCTTCTAATAGAATTCTTTCTTCAATTTGCAAGTCTTGACGAAATGTATTTTTTGGAATTTCTCCAAACCATTTTTTTTCAAGCTCTTCAATATCTTGTATTGTAAGCGATTCCAACGCCTTATTTATCATTGACTGTAAAGGTGTAGCATTTTTTTGGAGTACAAATCTATATCCATTATCTTTTTGATTATCATATTCTTTAACCCAACCAGAAACTTTTACATTTTTGATCATCTTTTTTTTCAAAATATATTTTGATGAACCTAAAGATGCTATTCCAACATCAGCTTTATTTTCAGACACTGCTCTTAAAATCTCTTCATTGTTTTCTACAAGGACAACTTGAACTTCAGGATAATTAGTAATGATAAAATCAGTAATTGACCAACCTTTTCCTAATGCTACTTTTTTATCTTTCAAATCTTCCATATTTTTAATCTGTACACCATTTTCTTGAATAAAGAAATAATTTCTATGGGTAAAATACACATCACTAAATAGTGCAAATTTTTCCCTTTCTTTATTTTTCACTGCGGTATGCAACATATCAATCTCTTTATTTTTAAACTTCAAAAGTAACTCTTTCCAACTATAACCATTTATATATTCTACATTTAGTCCAATTCGTTGAGCAATAAGATTCATCAAATCAATACTATAACCAAATGGTTGCTTTCCAATTGCGAAATCAAATGGGGGAAAATCCATTTCATTACTTACTTTTATTGTTGGATGTTGGGCTAAATAATCTTCTTCTTGAGGTGTGAGTGCAATTTGGTTCATTTGATTTTTATATACTGTACCAAACCATTTTTCCTGGATTTTTTTAATCTCAGTTATCTCGATACTATCATATGCTTTTTGAATAATACTCAATAAAACTGGATTTTCTTTCAGTGTAGCAAATCGTAAGGCAAAATTATCAAACTGCGTATCATTTAGATTTGGGAAAAAAGCTAAACTGACATTTGGTATTCCATTTTGATTTATTGTTTGTTGTATCGTCGTTGCACTTTCTATTAGAAAATCAGCCTTATTGGAAGCTAATGAATAGAGTGCTTCATCTAAGGTATTGACTTCTAAAATTTTTAAATCTGGGATCTCTTTTTTTAGTACTTCGAATAACACAAAGCCTTTGGGAATAACTAAAGTTTTGCCATTAAGATCTTCAATCGTTTTAAGCTGTAATCCTTTTCGTTGAAATACAGCAGGAACATTATTATGGTAAGGTTTACTAAATATTGCATACTCTAATCTATCATTTGATTTATAAATAGATTGACATAAATCAATCTCTCCATTTTTAAATTTGTTTATTAAGTCATTCCAGGTATTTGCATGAACATACTCAAATTTGATATTCAGTTTTTTTTCTATTATTGATAATAGATCAATACTATATCCAGCAGGTTTTCCCTGATCATCTTGATAGTCAAATGGGATCCAAGCTTTGTCATTAGTTATTGTAATTGTAGAATGTGATTGTAAGTAATTTTTTTCTTCATCAGTTAAAGTGAAATTTGCAGATAAAAGAGTATTTAAAAACAAGATAAATAGTAATATTTTTGTATACATAGTGTTTCCTCTATTCCTATGTACTTATGTTATCCTAAAATGCTTTAAAATTATAGCTTTTGAAGTGAACTTCGATGATAATTAATATATTGATTATCAATTTTTCCTATATATTTATAAAATGAGATATTGTTGATACTTTTGACCACTTCAAAATTTTCTTGATGATTTATCTTTTCTAGTTCAAAATGTGTTTGGATATATTTATCTTGATAGTTTACGAGAGTTTCATATAAAAAGTTTTTTGTTACCACTCCATCTTTGACAATATCCTCTCCCATCTCACTATTTACAGCAGGACAGCTATCATCGATATATATTTGATTGTCAACATTCGGACTTAAAGGATATACTCGACAAATAGAAGGACGATCTTCATAAATAGAGCATTGGTTATTTTGAACATAAGGGCAAAAGCTTTTTCCATCAGAAAAAAGAACCACTGCTTTTAAATAACCTAATTCACCAAAAGTAAACAAAATAGGAAAATTTTTGTATACCACTTCAAAATCATCCAATATTATCTGAGAAAAAACTGTTCCTTCTCTTCCATCACAACAACGTGATGGACATCCTTGGCATGAGCTAAAAGTAAATGATTTTGAAGTGGTATCTAAAAATGTTTTCATAATAGTCTAAAATATCTATAATGCTACTAGTACAAGGTAAAGGTTTAAAGCGTTACTGTAGTTAAACTTTAAATCTTTAACAATGTAATAGTGATATTAGACTATTTTTTGAATACTCTTTTAAAGATATTGTTTACATTCTTTGTATAGTACTCAAAATTGAAACACTCTCTAATCTGCTCTTCACTTAACGAGTTTCTTAATTCTTCATCTGCTAGTAGATATTGTAAATACAAAGATTCACCTTTTTTATTTGTAGATGGTTTACCTTGTTGGATCTCTTCCCAAACTTTCATAGCATTTCTTTGTACAATTCTATATGCATCTTCTCTACTTACACCAGCAAGAGGAAGTTCTAGTAATACTCTTTGAGAGAATACTAATCCACCTGTAAGGTTTAAGTTTTTCATCATATTTTCTGGCATTACTGTCAAATTTGCAATAACGCTGTTCATTCTATGAAGCATAAAGTCAGTTGTGATAAATGCATCAGGTAACCAAAATCTTTCATTTGAAGAGTGAGAGATGTCTCTTTCGTGCCATAATGCAACATTTTCCATAGCTGGAGCTGCAAATGATCTAATTGTTCTTGCTAGTCCTGTAATGTTTTCAGTTAAAATAGGATTTCTCTTATGTGGCATTGCTGAAGATCCTTTTTGACCTTTTGCAAAATATTCTTCACACTCATATACTTCTGTTCTTTGTAGGTGTCGTACTTGTACAGCAAATTTTTCAATAGTTGAAGCCATAAGAGCTAAAGATGTTGCAAGTCTTGCATATCTATCTCTATGTACAACTTGATTAGAACAAGACTCTGGTTTAAGTCCTAGTTCTTTCATTGCATACTCTTCAAGCTCTAATGGAGCGTGTGCAAAGTTACCCATAGCACCAGAGATTTGACCAACAGAAATAACTTTTAATGTCTCTTTTAAGTTTTTAAGATGTCTTGCCATCTCATCATACCAAACAGCTAATGTTAAACCAAAAGTGATAGGCTCACCATGAATACCATGTGATCTTCCTACCATAAGAGTATATTTATGCTCTTTAGCTCTTTTTTTGATAGATTTCATAAGCATTTTCACATCTTTGATAACTAATTCTAAAGAATCTCTCATTTGAATAGCAACACCAGTATCAACTGCATCTGAAGATGTCATACCATAGTGAAACCATCTTGATTCTTTTCCAAGTGATTCTGAAACGCTTGTATTAAATGCGATTAAATCATGCTTTGTAACTGCTTCAATCTCTTCAATTCTTTCCACTGAAAAAGTAGCATTTTCAACTATTTTTTTACAATCTTCATCTGGAATAAGTCCAAGTTTATTCCAAGCTTTTACAGCTGCTTTTTCAACTTCAAGCCATGCTGAATATCTTGCATGTTGAGTCCAATTATCGCTCATCTCTTTTCGTGCGTATCTTTCTACCATTAAAATTCCCTCTTGCATATATTTTTTTGTATTTTATCTAAAAGTTACTTGTATATAAGATATTACTATTTTGTGATACTATTTTGTACATTTTATAAAGTGAAACTTTGGTATAATAATAATTATTTTCAATAAAGGTCATATCCTCACTATGCATAAATTATATTTCATTTTAATAATAAATACGATGCTTATAGCTAAAGAACTTATTACCCCTATTCCTTTGGAAAATAATTATGATGTAAAAAAAGCGACCCTTGGAAAACAACTATTTTTTGATGTACGGTTAAGTAAAGACAATACAATTTCGTGTGCATCTTGTCATATTTTAGATCAAGGTGGAGATGATAATACCAAAGTATCTACTGGAATCAATGGTAAAACTGGAAATAGAAATGCACCTACTGTTTTAAATTCAAAATTTAACCATGCGCAATTTTGGGATGGAAGAGCAAAAAATTTAGAAGAGCAAGCCAAAGGACCTATTCACAATCCTATTGAGATGAATTCAAATTTTGATGAAGTTATTAGTAAACTTAAAAAAGATACAAAATATATTCATTTATTCAAAGCAATCTATGAAGATGGAATCACTGGAAAAAATATTGCAAACGCAATTGCAGAGTTTGAAAATACCTTGCTTACACCTAATTCTAAATTTGACCAATATCTTCGTGGTGATAAAAATGCTTTATCAGAGGATGAACAAAAAGGATATACACTTTTTAAAGAGTATGGGTGTATCTCTTGCCACAATGGCGTGAATATTGGTGGAAACTTGATGCAAAAGCTTGGTGTAATTGAACAATTTCAAACACAAGACTTAGGAAGATATGAAGTTACAAAAAAGCCTGAAGACAAATACTATTTTAAAGTTCCGACTTTAAGAAATATCACTCTGACTTCACCCTATTTTCATGATGGACTTACGCCAACACTTAAAGATGCAGTAACAAAAATGTCATACTATCAAGTTGGTTATAATCTTTCAGAGCAAGAGATTGATTATATAGTCAAATTTTTATCTACGTTGACAGGCGAACAAACATTTCAGAAAGAACTACATAATGAATAAAAGAATTTTTACATCTGCCTCTCTTGTCATATTATTATTTACGTTAGCATTTTTTATCAATAATGCTCGTATACAAAACAATAACTTTTTTAAAATAAATAACAATATAGAAAAAATAATGTTATATAATAAAGAGTTTGATTTGTATCTAAAAAACTCTTTTACATATAATAATTTTGATATTATAGAGAATAAAATCAAATCATCTAAAAATGAATTTGAAAAATTAAAAACAAATCAAAGATTATTAGCAACTAACAATATAGTGTTACAAAATTCATTAAATACCCTTACTAAATATATGACAGAAAAATATGAACTCATAAGTAAAGTAAAATCATATAGAGCTATTTTAAATAAATCCTTTGTACTGGTACAAAAGATTAAAAAAAATGGGATAAATAATAATCTCAATAATCTTTATACCGTTATTATGACTTTAGATAAAAATCCGGAACTAAATATCGAAAATGAACTCACAAAATTAGAGCTCTATGAAAAAAACTACAACACAAAGAATGAACAGTTTTTTTTAAAACACTCTAAGACTATTTTTATTTATCAAACCAAATTAAATATAATCACTGCGCATTTAAAAAAACTTCCTTTAGAGCAAGAGCTTTCAAATTTTCATACAATTTATAATAACTACTCCCAAAATATTACACAAAAGGCATATTTGGCAATTATTATTTTATTTATTTCACTGATATGTTCTATTATGTTTTACCTTTTTTATGACTACAAATTGGCCTTATCAAAAAAAGAGTTAAGCAGATTTAGAAAAACAGTTGAAGATAGTGATAATATTGTTATCATCACTGATGAGAATATTAAAATAAAATATGTGAATGGTGCCTTTACAAAAATTACAGGTTACACACAAGAGGAAGTTCTAGGAAAAAATCCAAAAATGTTTAACTCAGGAAATCAATCAAAAGAGTTTTACAAAGAATTGAAAGAAACTATTTATAAAGGTGAAAAATGGAGTGGCAGATTTATAAATGTCACTAAATCGGGAGAACTTACGTATGAAAAAGCAACCATTACTCCTGTATTTGATGAAGATAATAAAATCATAGAATTTATCGCTATTAAACTTGATACAACAAAAGAAACTTTGGCGCAACAACAACTTATTAAAAAAGAAAAACTGTTACTACAACAATCAAAAATGGCTGCAATGGGGGAGATGCTACAAAATATTGCACACCAATGGAGACAACCACTTTCTATCATCTCAACTTCTGCAACAGGATTATTGGTAAAAAAAGAGCTTGAGATTCAAACTCCAATTGAAGAGGATATTAAAACACTCAATACTATTAATGACTCTACACAATATCTTTCAGAAACAATCAATGCTTTTAGTGATTTTTTTAATCCTACTAAAGAGAAAAAGAGTTTTAATATAAAAGATGTTTATCAAAAAACACTCAATATTGTTCTGACTAAATTTAAAAATGCAAATATAGAGATTGTCGAAAATATCAATGATCTTACAATCACAAATTTAGAAAATGAACTTATTCAAGTCTTGATGAATCTGTTAAATAATGCAAGGGATATTTTAGAAATAAAACATGATATAAAGAGATATATCTTTATTGATATCACTTCATCTAAAAACAATCTTATCATTAAAATTAAAGATAATGGAGGAGGAATCCCCGAAAAAATCATAGATAAAGTATTTGAACCTTATTTTACTACAAAACATAAGTCACAAGGTATTGGAATAGGTCTTTATATGTGTCAAGAGATAGTTACAAAACATATGCATGGAAAACTTACTGTAAGTAATCAAACGTTCAAATACAAAGATGAAGAGTGCATAGGTGCAGAGTTTAAAATAGTTTTTCCTTTATCATAAACTTTATCTAGTATTTTATAGCAACAAACCAAATACCATCTTTTTTTTCTAATTTTATCACTTTAGAATTTTCGATTGTTATATCATTTGCTTTAATATTTGTATCGCTTTTTAAACTTTTTGTGAAAATAGAGCCCGAGATATTCTTCTTCGTTGTAAAATTTGAATTAACAACGACTTTTATACTTTGTGCGATATTACTAAAAGCATCTGCTTTTGCATCTTTTTCGTTTTTTCCCTGTCCATATCCAATTTGTTTATCTTCTAAGTTATAAAACCATGAGGGTGGAGTAATGTTTTGAACAATTGTTGTATATTCAACATCTTGCTCTTTTAGATCAATTTTATCACTACTAAAGACAATAGTACTTTGTCTAAAGTATGTCGTATTCGTAAATTCTGCTAAATAGCTTTTTTGTTTATTGAATATACTTGCACCTACGAGTTCTAAGTTATTATCTTCTAGTTTAAAATATACCGTAGGTTTAATGTAAGAGATATCTCTTTTGATTTTTTTTGCATCTTCTTTATCAACTTTAAGTTTTATTTTTTGATCAAAATTTTCTTTTTTTGATTTTATTGACAGATACATCACTTCACTATATGGGTCATACGAGATAAATTTTAAATTTGGTTTTCCATATAATGTTGAGATAATTAAACTTGCAACTTTTTTTTGTGTATTTTCTAAGTTGATGTTCCATTGATGTTCATGTTCTTTTAATGCAAGTTTGTATTGATAAATTTTTTCTATATTTTCTCTATCCGTTAAAAACATATCAAATTTTACTTTTGGATACTTTCTTTCAAATTTAGAGATATATTCTTTTTTAAGAAGATCAAAAAAATACTCTTTAAGTATCTGCATCTTATCAGAGAGCAAAAGTTCTTTTTCATTTATAGAAATTTTTTTATCTCTTAAATACCTACTTATAATACTACTATTATCATACTTTGTACTTGAGGACCATTTTATAAAATTTTCTTCTCTATTTTTTATAATATCTTCATCAGACATAAAAAGTTTTACTAGCGATGTTTCATAAAGTGTTGATTTTGTATTTGTAACTTTATTTGTAATAGTATTCACAGAACTATCCAAATAATTACTTGTATCATGATAGATAGTTTTTGTATCATTTATAGCTGAGTCCATAGGCGCTAAAGTTTTATCAAGAATAGCACAACCAGAAAACAATGATCCCATTAAAAAAATACTCGCAACACTCTTTTTTTGCATTATATGTCCTCTTTTATTTTTAGATAAAACCTAACAACGTAATTGATACGTTATATCACCAGCACCAACACCTAAAACTATTCCAGTAGTAATGGTTTTTAGAGTATTATTATCACTATCTAATAACTTTATTTGCCCTTGAGTTGTCTCTAACTTTGTACATAAAGTTGTATTGTAGTTTGCAAATTCTTTTGCAAAATCAATCTTTCGAATCTCTTCTGCAACACTCCAAACTGGAAGAATAATAAGCTCATCACAACCTTGAAAGCATTTTTTAAAAGCAGGTAAATTATCCATTGTTCTACTATATTTGTGCGGCTGCCAGATGATGATTTTTTTCTCTAATTGCTTATATTTATTAAAAAGATT
>JBATTX010000239.1:0-2749 GCA_049670825.1 Arcobacteraceae bacterium
GCCCAAGCTTGAGGTAATATATAATAAATTATCTCTTTATCTGGATATCTTTTTTTAATTTTTTTAGCTAATGGAAGATTGAATCCAGATGAATCCATCAACAAAATTTTATCTGCGTCTTTTGCTAGTTTAACCATCTCATTATTTATCTTTAAAAGTGATGGTAGTTTTTTTAATGCATCTACAAATCCCATGACAGCTAGCTGAGTAATGTCATATGTTGGATTTCCTAGAGACTTATCAAAAATACCTATTAACTCAATTGAATCATCAAGTTCTTTTAAAAGTTCTTTTAGATGTATATTTGAAGAGGTTTCTAATGCACAAACTAATAGTTTCAATTTAAATCACTTTTAATATCATATTTATGAAATTCATTGTACTTAATCATCGATTTTAAAAGTTGCGTATATGCTTCTTTTTTTTCTGAATAACTCCCTAAATAATCTGAGAGTGTATAAGGATCATTTGTGAGTGTTCTTTGTTTTCTAAATTCTGAATATGCCCAATTTCGTCCAATATTTTTATAATAATCTTCAACAGCAGCTTTTAATGTTCTATATTTTTTCAAATAAATTGTTTTTGTTCCTCTAAGACCTGATGCTGCAATTCGTGGTTCTTTGTCATTAAATGACCAAACTCCAAAAATATTATATGCTTCTTTTGTAAATCGTGAAGTTAACCAGGCACTTTCTGCTGCAGCTTGAGCAAGTAATATACTAATAGGATGAGGCTTTAAAGCATGCAGTAGTGTTTCATCTGTTTTTGCTTTGTACTCTTTTTTTAAGAGTTCTATATATTCTCTATTTTTATTCATCTCTATATCACGCTTTACACTTTGGTACTGCTTTTCTAGCTGATTATAAACAAGCTGAGAAATCGGTACAAGAATATCTTTAAATCTTTGTTTTTTTTCACTTACACTTACTAACTCTTCATCAAGTTTAGGAGTGATATCTATCTCTTCTGGTAAAGTAACAACAAGCTTTTGATTTTCAATGGTTCCTAGTTTTGTATCTAGAAAATTTTCTTCCAAAACTTTTACTTTCGAATCATCACAACCAGTAAGAAAAATAAGTGATAATAAAAAGATACAAAATATTTTTGTATTAGACATTAACTTCCTTGATATATTCTTTTGTAACATTACCTTTAAAATATAATCCTATCTCATCTTTACTTAATATTAATTGTTCTTGACTTGTAGGATATACTTCAGTAGGTGATGAAATAAGATTCAAATTTAAAGCTCGTAAAAAACATGCTGTCATACCTGTTCCACATGCTTGAGTTTCATTTTCAACACCTCGTTCATATGTTCGTACTTGTAATGTTCCATTTTCAACTTTTGCAAAATTTACATTTGCATTATGTGCATATCTCATTTTAGAACA
Organism: Arcobacteraceae bacterium; assembly: GCA_049670825.1. Taxonomy (GTDB): domain Bacteria; phylum Campylobacterota; class Campylobacteria; order Campylobacterales; family Arcobacteraceae; genus JAIOSF01. Next base: position 1,395 of record JBATTX010000239.1, read on the forward strand.
AACTTCTAGATTAAACTTTTCTAAGTCATCTACAATTGTTACTAAATGAGGAACACCTGTATCAACCATATGCCAGGTAAATCCTAGTTCGTCGAACTCTTCAATCATTACTGTTGGTGTTGGCATAGTTGTTTCAACAATATCATCTGTAACAGTACAACTTATCTCTCCAGCACCAGTTAAAAATTTCACAAAACTACCTGCTAATTTATTTTCAAAAGCGTAGTGTGCAACTGCTCGTGTACCATTTCCACACATTGAAGCTGTAGAGCCATCATTATTGTAAAATAACCATTCAAAATCATATACCAAATGTGGAACAACGACAATTAACCCATCAGTATTTTCATTTTTACATAACTTAATTGCTAATTTGCTATAATCTTCTCTTTTATTCGTATGAAATATTACAAAAGTGTTCCCACTTGCATTATATTTTGTTATCGTCATATACTTTCCAATGTTTATTAAATTGTGTAAGTATATCAAATAATAATTAAATATTCTAAATAAGACTATTTTTATCTTAATTAAGTTAATATTCCAGAATATAAAAATAAAGAAAATATAGGTGAAAAATAATGGAAGTATATCTAGACAATAACTCAACAACAAAGATGGATCCAAGAGTAGAAGAAGTATACATAGAAAATCTCAAGAAATATGGGAATGTAAATGTAATCTACAACAAAGGGATAGAGGTGCGAGCATTATTAAACAATGCGTATGATACTTTATATGAAGGTATTGGAGCACAAGATGCAGATGATATCGTTATCACATCATCTACAACAGAGGGAAACAATACTGTTATAAAAACATTTTTACATGAGTTTTTAAAAGGAAGCCAAAAGAATCATATCATCTCAACAGTAGCTGAGCATTCAAGTATCAAATCACCATTAAAATATTGTAAAAGTATGGGTATGGATGTTACTTATGTAGGAACAGATGAGAATGGATTAGTAAACATCAATGAGATTGAAGCTGCTATTACAGACAAAACCTGTCTTATCTCTGTTTTAATTGCTTCAAATGAAACAGGTGCAGTACAAGATATCAAAACAATCTCAGCAATTGCAAAAAAACACAATGTATTTTTTCATAGTGATGGAGCACAAGCTATTGGTAAAATGAAAGTAGATGTTACAGATTTAGGTGTAGATTATTTTACATTCTCTGCACATAAATTTCATGGACCAAAAGGTGTTGGTGGATTATTTGTAAAAGGTGGAGCACCATATACAACACTAATACATGGAGCTAAAAATGTTATGGGTGGAAAAAGAGGTGGAAGTTTATATAACAATGGAGTAGCAGCAATGGCAACTGCTCTTGAGATATCAAACATAAAT
>JBATTX010000240.1:0-3290 GCA_049670825.1 Arcobacteraceae bacterium
TGCTATATCACATCTCTCTTTTTGTGCCAAATCATATTGGATATTATAAGAATCTTGCGCGTCGTTAATATTTGTAGCAAAGATAGTTTTAGCATGATTTTCAATCAAAAATAACTGAGCTTTGGCACCTATAACATCTGAGTTTTGAAAATAAGCTTTTTCAAATTCATTTGTTACATAAGAAAAAGCATAATTAATTTTTTTTGTATAACGAGTACAGTTTTGCTGCTGTTTTATTTTTATAGCATCAGGTATAATCTCTTTTTTTGTTTGAGAATTTATATTTGAAGAGAGACAACCACTAAAAAACACTGCAAGTATAATAAAAGAGAGTATTTTGTAAACAAAAGACATCTACACTATCCTCTCAAATTTAGAATATTTTCTACACATCGAACTTTATTTTTTTTGTCCTATAATTCTTTTTCCTCGCTGTTTTGCAGTCACTTTTTGATCTTTTTTCTTTTTCTTATTTCCAAAAGCACCACCAATTTTTTTTCTTTTGATATCATCTTTTGTTTCAACGATTTTTTTAGTAGCAATCATTTTAATTCTTGTACCAACTTCAAAACCTTCTAAATCAAGTTTTGGAATCTTTTGTCCTATATATTTCTCTACATCACGAATTGTTGATACATCATATTCATCCAATAAAGAGATTGCAATACCATTTTTTCCTGCTCTTGCAGTTCTTCCGATTCTATGTACATAATCAATTGGCATAAAAGGTAAATCAAAATTAATCACATAATATAAATCAACGATATCTAAACCACGGGCAGCAACATCAGTTGCAACTAATACTCTAATTTGCCCCTCTTTAAACTGCGTAATTGCTTTTGTTCTTGCACCATGAGTTTTATCTCCATGAATAGAAGCCGCTTTTAAACCATCTAGCTTTAAGTTTGCAACAATCTCTTCAGCACTTGCTTTTGTTTTACAAAATACCAATGCTTGTTTCATATTTTTTGTACCAATTAAAAATGAAAGCATCTCAAGTTTTTTATCAAGCGTTACAGGGTAAGCGATTTGTTCAATCTTGTCATTTACTCTATCGTTTGCTTTAATCTCAATCACTTTTGGATTTTGCATAATTTGAGCAGAAAGTTTTTTTACATTTGGTCCTAATGTAGCTGAACATAAAATAATCTGCTCAACAATTGTTAAAGATCCTAAAATATCTTGAATATCAGCTACAAATCCCATATCAAGCATACTATCAGCTTCATCTAAAATAAGTGTGTCTATTTTTGTAACATTAATTTTCTCTTGTTTAATCAAATCCATAAGTCTTCCAGTAGTTGCAATAACTATGTTTACTTTTTCATCTAATTTTCTAATCTGTGTTTTAATATTTGCTCCACCATATACACTACATATTTTGATATCTAAATATTTTGCATATGATTCAATACTCTTTTCTAATTGAAGTACAAGTTCTCTTGTTGGTGCGATAATAAGCTTAGTTAAGACTCTACTATCGCTTTTAGCTTCTTTTTTTTGGTTTTCAATATCTTGTAAAATTGGTAAAACAAAAGCAGCTGTTTTTCCTGTTCCTGTTTTAGCAATTGCTAAAAGGTCTCTTTTTCGTAATAGATGTACAATAGCTTCCTCTTGTATTTTAGTAGGAGCTTTATATCCTCTATCTTCACAGGCTTTTGCTATTTCGGGACACAATCCTAGTTGTCTAAATGTCATTGTTTCTCTTTTTATTGGATTTATTTATTAATTATTATATCCAAATTATACTTTATAGAATAATTTCATATAAACTTTAATGTTATTTATATATAATAGTTAATTAATTAAGAGGTGATAAGTATGATAAAAGATAAAAATATAATAATTTTTGACACAACTTTAAGAGATGGAGAGCAGTCTCCAGGTGCTTCAATGAACACATCAGAGAAGATTCAAATAGCTCAACAACTTGAAAGATTAAATGTTGATATCATTGAAGCTGGTTTTGCAGCTGCGAGTCCTGGTGACTTTGATGCGATTTCTCAAATAGCAAAAACTATCAAAAACAGTTCAATCTGTTCATTGGCTCGGGCGATTGATGGTGATATTAAAGCTGCAGGTGAAGCTGTTGCATTTGCAAACAAAAAAAGAATTCACACATTTATTGCAACAAGTCCAATCCATATGCAATACAAATTAAAAATGTCTACAGACGAAGTTATTAAAAGAGCTATTCATGCTGTTGAATATGCAAAAACTTTTGTTGATGATGTAGAGTTTTCACTTGAAGATGCAGGAAGAAGTGAATTGCCATTTATGAAAGAGATCACGCAAGCTGTTATTGAAGCTGGTGCAAGAACAATTAATCTACCAGATACTGTTGGATATAGATTGCCAGGTGAGATTAAATATATGGTTCAAGAGATGGTTGCATTTATTGATTCTATTAAATCTAATGCTATTGTATCTTTACACAACCACAATGACTTAGGTTTAGCAGTTGCAAATACTTTAGCTGGTATCGAAGCTGGAGCTGGTCAAGTTGAATGTACTATCAATGGATTAGGTGAGCGTGCAGGAAATGCTGCTATGGAAGAGATTGTTATGACACTTAAAACAAGACAAGATCTATTCCCTGGTATTACAACAAACATCAATACAAAAGAGATCTACCAAGCTTCAAGAATGGTTGCAAACATCACGGGTATTGAACCACAACCAAATAAATCAATTGTTGGAAAAAATGCCTTTGCTCACGAAAGTGGAATCCACCAAGATGGTGTATTAAAACACCAAGAAACATATGAGATTATGAAACCTGAAGATATCGGTATTGAAAAAAACAACTCTATTGTTCTTGGAAAACATTCAGGAAGAGCTGCATTTAAAGATACATTAGCACATTTAGGTTTTGAAGATTTAGATAACGATGCGCTAATGTCTGCGTTTGAAAAATTTAAAGCAATCTGTGATAAGAAAAAAGAGATCACTGATGATGATATCAGAATGATTGTAACAGATGAAAAACTAAACAACAATAAAACATTTGAAATCACTTCGGTTCAAATATCTGATTTTTCAAATGGAATTCCTAGTGCTGTTGTTACGATTAAACATGAAGATAAAGAGATCACTGATGCTGGTATTGGTGATGGAGCTATGGATGCGATTTTCAAAACAATCGATAGAATTACTGGATACAATGGTACACTTATAGATTATAAAGTAAACTCTGTAACAGAAGGAAAAGATGCTTTAGCAAAAGTAAATTGTAAAGTAATTTTTGATGATAGTAAACAAGCGATGTTAGGTCATGGTCTTAGTTTAGA
>JBATTX010000241.1:0-18048 GCA_049670825.1 Arcobacteraceae bacterium
CTTATTTGGAAAATTGTTTTAGTTGTTGAGTTATTAGGACGAAGCAGTGGCATGGGATTTCAGCTTTCTATGTTTTTTCAGTTTTTTGATATCACTTCAATTTTGGCATACTCTTTTTCTTTTATTATTGTAATTTTATTTATAGAAAGTTTTATTTTGCAACCACTTGAAAAAAAACTGACTAGATGGAGATCGAATGCTTAAGATAGATATTCAAAAGAAAGATTTCAAAGAAAAAAATATTTTAAATAGTATTCAAATAGATGTAAAACAATCAGAACTTATCTCTATTATTGGACCATCAGGTTGTGGTAAAACAACTATTTTAAAACTGATCTCTTCACTCGATGAAAATTATGAAGGAAAGATAACTTATAAGGGTGAAAAAAATATAGATAATTTAGGTTTTATTTTTCAAGATCCACGATTATTGCCGTGGTTAACTGTAAAAGAAAATATCATGCTTGTATCAAATAATAAAGATGAGCAAAAAGTAGAATCACTTTTAGAAGAAGTAGGTCTAGAAAATTATAGCGATGCCTATATCAATACACTTTCAGGAGGTATGAAAAGGCGAGTTTCAATAGTGAGAGCTTTTGTAAACAATCCAGAAGTACTCTTACTAGATGAGCCTTTTATCTCTTTAGACCACCCAACTGCACAAGTTTTACGAAAGCTTTTTTTTAAATTTTACAAAGAGTATTCTCCTATTGCTCTATTTGTAACCCATGATATACATGAAGCCCTTGCTGTATCAAATAGAATACTTTTTTTAAGTAAATCACCTACAAATATTATTTTTGAGTACAAAAATATCCCATCATTTGATGATAAAATTATTTTAGAGAAAAAAGAGAAAATACTCTTAGAGTATCCAAATATTTTAAGTGGTATAATTTAGAATATCAATATAAAGTAGCTAGTATCAATAAAACATATAAAGATAAAAAGTTTCCTTTTTTAGAACTCACATATAATCAAAATATTAACGGGTGTCCAAAAAGTCATATTCATGATAAATTAACACTAATAGCGCTTCAAAATGGTGAGATAAGATTACATTTTAAAGAAAAAGATGTCGTTTTATCTCATCAGAACTTAGCGGTGATAAATCCTTATACGATACACAATGCATCAGTGATGAACAAACAAAGTGATGGGTTGTATGCTTTATATATAGATAATCAGTGGTTGATGAACTTACAAAAAGGATTTTTTAATACAGATACATTTCTTCTATTTGATGAAACTATCACTACATCTTTTGAATTATATGATGAGTTTATCGTGTTATGTAAACTTCTTTTTTCTGATGCTTTTGATTTGAAAAAAGAGGAAGTGTTATTTGATTTTATTTCCAAACTGATTTTAAAACATTGTTCCAGACAAGAAGTATTGCCGCAAGATTTATTATTTTGTGATATTAAAAAGTTTATCGATACAAATAAAGAAAACTCTTTGAGTTTGGAACAGATTGCGAAGCAGTTTTTAATCACGCCATTTCATCTTATAAGAGTTTTTAAACAAAAGCTAAAAATCACTCCACATCAGTATATACTGAGTCAAAAAATAGAATATGCAAAAGAGCTATTACACACTGATCTTTCTATCTCTGAAATAGCACTTATAGCTGGTTTTAATGACCAAAGTCATTTGTATAAATACTTTAAACAAATCTATTCAATAACTCCTAATGAATATAAATCAAGTTTAAAATACTAAAAAGTCAATTTTTTACAATATCAATTTTTCATTAATTAATATACTACGATTATCAAAAAAAGGAAAAATATGAAAAAAGCATTAATAGTAATAGATTTACAAAATGATTATCTCCCTGGAGGAAAAATGGAATTGGTTAATACAACAGAGGTACTAGAAAATACAAATAAACTTATTCAATATGCAAGAACTCAAAAGTATAAAATTTATTTTATAAAACATATTTCTACAAAAAATGGAGCAACTTTCTTTCTTCCTCATACAAAAGGTGTAGAGTTAAGTGACAAACTAGATATACAAAATGACTTAGTAATAGAAAAAAATTTCCCGAATAGTTTTAGAGATACTATCTTAGAAAATGAATTGCAAAAAGAAAATATTCAAGATCTAGTAATTTGTGGTGCTATGACTCATATGTGTATAGATACAACAGTTAGAGCTGCATTTGATTTGGGATATAATTGTACTTTAGTATCTGATTGCTGTGCAACAAAAGATTTGAAATTTAAAGAAAAAATAATTAAATCAGCAGATGTTCAAAATAGTTATTTATCAGCTTTAGATGGTACATTTTGTAGTGTATTGGATATAAAAGATATTATTTAAAGTTGTTTACTGTTTAAGTTATTATCCAAATTAATAATCATTGTGTTTCAAATAATTATTTTTTTAAGAGAGATTTTAATAAAAATAGTGATATTATAAGAGTTATAATAATACATAAAGAGCGAAATTAATGGATAACAAAACAGATCAGTTGATTGTAGATTTCATAGGTGAAATTCATGAAGAGAATATTAGAATACTGAAACGTTCTATTATTTCAAAGCATGATATAGCAAAACAGCATAAAGCAAAAGCTATTTTCATCTCTTTGAAAAATACAAAATATGATAAAAATTCGAAACCTGTGACTGCATTTGTCAATGCTCTTGATGCTTTGAGTAAAAAGCTTGAAATAGGAATCAACTTTATTGATTATAGTGCTGAATTATTTGCAGTTTTAAAATTAACTACAAAAAATACTGATATGAAGTTGTATAAAAATATAGATGTCGCAAGATTATTTTTTGATCCAAAATCTTTTAAAGATGATCTAACTGTTCTTGTGTATGATGAAGATGAAGCAATTAGTATTGAGTTATTCAACGAGTTAAGTGTTTTTGCATACAAATTGACTCGTGCTAAAGATATAAAGCAGTTTTTAGCAGGTATCAATGATAAATTATATGACATTATCGTTACTCGAAGTTCAATAAACAATGCTAATAAAAAAAATATAAAAGCAGCCCCAGCAAAAAGTACATTATCTTTGTCAAAACAACTTATTGTAAATTTACCAATATTTATGAATAAAGCTGTTGATACATTAGTAGCTTTTACAGGTCTTGAAGCTCACAAAGTATCTCATTGTATAAAACATTTTGATACAAATTTAAAAAGTAACAATATTTGTGCTGTAATGCCATTTAGTGGAGATTTAGAAGGTTATTTTACTTTAGTTTTCCCAAAAGATATAGCAATTGTTGCACTTGAAGCATTACTGGGTGAAACAGTACAAGCAGATGATTTAGCTACTTTAAAAGATGGAGTTGGTGAGTTCTGTAATATTATTACAGGTAGTGCAAAGACTGAGTTTGATATCAAAGGAATAAAAGTTGTTTTTGAGCTTCCTAAAACATTTGAATCTTTAGATGAAACACAATTACAAATAGGTACAAACAATGGCGTGTGGATGGATATGCAACTTTCTGGAAAAGCATTTTATATGTTTGTAACAAATAAATAAATTTTAAAATTTATTTATTGTTTAATTTTTTGAAAATTAGCTTTTATAAGTTTTTGTAAATCTAAGGGATTAAGTTCAATATCTAGTCCTCTTTTTCCTGCACTTACATAAATAGTTTCAAAATTTTTAGCAGAACTATCAATAATAGTTTGAAGTAGTTTTTTTTGTCCAAGTGGACTTACTCCTCCCAAAATGTATCCTGTCGATCTTTCTACATCATCTTTAGGTGCCATAGCCGATTTTTTTGAACTACACGCTTTTGCCATCTCTTTGAGATTGAGTTTTGCAGAAACTGGAATAATGCCTACTGCTAGAGTTTTATCTTGTAGTGTTACTACCAATGTTTTAAAAACTCTATTCTCTTCTACTCCTAATTTTTCAGATGCTTCAATCCCATACGACTCAACAGATGGATCATGACTATATTCATGTATTTTGTATGGTATTTTATTTTTTTTAGCTAAGTTTATTGCGGGGGTCATAGTGAACTTCTTTATGTGAATTTTTATCTTATTATAGTAAAAATAGCTTGAATATCTAAAGCGTAGTGTATGAAAAATAAATCTGAGAAATAAGGTTTAGTGTTAGTTCTTATTTCTCATAGGTGATTTATAATCTAACGTTTTGTATAGAATGGCAACTTAACTCTATAGTTGGGAAGCTATATGATGTTAGAGATAAGTGCCATAATGTAATTGTACAAAAAAAGTGTCACAGTTTGTGTCACAAAAATAGTTTTTTTACAAATTTGTGAGTATTAGTTTAATTCTATTGTAATACCTGATGGATAGATTGCAACTAAAGCTCTTAAATCTGCAGTTGTTTTTTTTGATGCATCAGTTATTGTTAAATGTGTATTTGCAAGTTTTGCTTCTTTTGCTATAGATTTTAAATCAGCAATTGTTTTAGTAGCAGGAATTTTTAGATTTGCACCATCTCTAATAAGTGCTTTAATGTCATTTGTTGTTTTCACGAGTTTTCCTAATTGTTTGATGTATACTATGAATATAGTAATTTGGGGCGGAATTATAGGTGATATATACTTAAATTTTTTTTAAGTTTTTATATAAGTTTAGAAATGCTTTAAAATCTATGTTTATGATTATTATAAGTTGAAATAAGTCAAACATGTTATAATCCCCCAAATATAATAAAATATAAAAAGAAGTAAAATGAGAGAAAATTATCATACAAATTTATGTGGAATAGATGAAGCAGGACGTGGACCATTTGCAGGTCCTATGGTTGTTGCTGGAGTTGTACTCACGAATGATGTTAAAGAACTAGATGATTCTAAAAAACTTACTGAAAAAAAGCGTGAGAAGCTTTTTGATATTATCAAGGAAAATAGTATTTATCATATTGTATTCACAAGTGCCGAGCAAATTGATGAGTTGGGTTTAAGTATTTGTTTGCAAAACTCGATTAAAGAGATAATGCAAAATATTCAAGCACCTCAATATCTGATGGATGGTAATACTTCATTTGGTATAGAAAACTTAGAGTTTCTCATAAAAGCAGATGCCACAATACAAGAGGTAAGTGCTGCTTCAATTTTAGCAAAAGTGAGTCGTGATAGATATATGTGTGATATTGCAAAAGATTACCCAGAGTATTCTTTTGAGAAACACAAAGGGTATGGAACAAAAGTACATACAGATGCGATTATTGAACATGGGTATTGTAAATTACATAGAAGAACATTTAAAATAAAAAAACTAGAGGGTATGGAAATACCTTTATCGTAATACTATTTTACAGATAAAAAGAAGATGATATTTGATATAATTGCGAATATATAAGGAAAAGAAGTTGGCAAAGAAAAAAGATAAAAATAAAACAAGTGTAAAAGAGTATTTAAATAAAAAAGCTTTCCATGATTATCATATAGAAGATATCTTTGAAGTTGGAATAGTTTTACATGGTTCTGAGGTAAAAGCAATACGAGCTGGAAGAATGAATTTTAAAGAATCGTTTATAAGAATTATCAAAAATGAAGTATATATATTAAATATGAACATTTCACATTTAGATACAACTCATGTTTCATTTCGTCCAGAAGAGGGTAGAGATAGAAAACTTCTTATGCACCGTAAACAAATAAATAAATTATTTGAAAAAGTGACTAAAGACGGATATACAATAATTGCTACAAAAATGTATTTTAACGATAAGAATATGTTTAAAGTAAATATCGGTATTGCAAAGGGTAAAAAAGATTATGATAAAAGAGAAGATCTAAAAGCCAAAGCGATGCAAAGAGATACACAACGAATTCTTAAAGAATACAATAGATAACCACATAAGGTGATAGATGAATAGTAACGAAAAATTAAAATTTGGTATAGTTGGTTTAGGACTCATGGGTGGGTCGTTTGCAAAAGTTGTAAAAAAATATAATTTGTGTTCAACTGTAGTTGGATATGACCACAATACAGAACACCAAGAACAAGCTTTAGAGCTAAATTTAGTTGATGAGATAGTAAACTTAGATGAACTCAAAAAATGTGATGTGATAGTATTGTGTATTCCTGTAGATGCAATTATTAGTTTTATGCCAAAACTTGAAGGTGTAGATAAAAATACTACTATAATGGATTTTGGAAGTACAAAAAAACTTATCGTAGATAATATTCCCCAAAGTATAAGAAAAAACTTTGTACCAGCACATCCTATGACAGGAACAGAAAAATTTGGACCAAGTGCCGCAATAGATGACTTGTATGAGGGAAAAACAGTTGTATTATGTGATTTAGATGTATGTGATGAGATACATAAAAATAGAGTTCTTGATATTTTCAACTCTATAGCAATGCGAATTGTAAATATGGACTCAACTACGCATGATGTGCACGCATGTTATATTTCTCATCTTCCTCATGCTATCTCTTATGCACTAGCAAATACTGTTATGTCTCATGAAGACCCAGACAATATTATAACACTTGCTGCTGGTGGGTTTAAAGATATGAGTAGAATTGCTAAGTCTTCATCTCACATGTGGACAGATATATTTAGACAAAATCGTGAAAACTTATTAAAATCATTAGATTTATACGCTTCACAGATGCAAATGATAAAACAGATGTTAGAAGATGAAGAGTATGAAAAGATTAGTTCATGGATGGAAAAAGCAAATAGCTTGCACGATATATTATAATTTTTTAAGATGTAGTGTTGAAGAGATCTATAGTATTACTTGAGTTGATAGTAAGTTTATTACTTTTTTCTCTTATTGCAATAGGTTCTTCAAAAATGATTTTTACACTTGTGCACAAAAATAAAGAAAATACTTTTATAGTTGAAAACAATTTAATTTTAGAAACGACACGATTATTTATAACAAAACAAAAATATTTCAGTAATATTGTCTTAAGAGGAACAGAGCTTTATTTTCAAAATAATCTTTTATTAGAAAATATTTCAAAATATGAGATAATTCAAAATAGTAATTTTTACATTATTGATATTTGTATCCATAAAGATACCATTTGTCAAACTTGGAAAATGAGATTATGAAAAAATCGTTTGCATTACTTACGACACTTTTGTTAGTTTTTCTTATTAGTATTGTGAGTATTCGTTTGATTGAAAATGATCTGTTAAGTTCAAATCTTAATAAATTAAAATATCTTCATTTGCAAGCTACAATTTATATTGATAATGCAGCAATATTTATCAAAGAACACAATAATTTTGAGATAGATGAGTATAAAACTAGTTTGAATGATGAGAGGTTTCAATTACAAATAATAAATGATGAGAACAATAGTTCTATATATTATGTAACTATAGAAACAACAAATAATAGCCATGTAAGATTAAGTCAAAAGATTATAAAATAAAATAAAAAGGGTAAAGTATGGATAGATTATATGCTCCATGGAGAACAAAGTATGTTACAACTGATGGTGTAAAACTAAAAGGGTGTGTATTTTGTCATGCTGTAGAGAATGTAGATCAAGATGAAAAATTAGGCGTTTTACATCGGGAGAAAGATTTTTTTATAGTGATGAATAAATATCCATATAGTCCTGGGCATATTATGATTATCCCAAATGTACATATTGCTAACTTAGAAGATTTGGATTCTGAAGTATTTACACAAATCTCTTTATATACACAAAAAGGTGTAAAGATGCTCAAAGAGGTATTAAATGCTCAAGGGGTAAATATCGGGATGAACTTAGGAAAAGCAGCTGGTGCTGGAATTGCTGAGCATATTCACTTACATTTAGTTCCAAGATGGAAAGGTGATACAAACTTTATCACAACAATAGGTGAAACAAGAGTTTATAGTAGTGATATAAATGAAATGTATACAAAGTTGAAAAATGTCGCATCAGATTACTTTAGATAATCATACTTTTGAACTTATTCATAGAACAAATAAAAAAATCAAGAGAATAAGTCTTGCCTTAGAAAATAAAAATGAAATTATCATAAAAACACCCTTGAAGTTTCCTTCTCATAAAATTAAAGAGATAGCTTATGAATATAAAGATTGGATCCTTCGTTCAATTTCTAAAGTGCCTGCTAAAAATAGCTTTGACTTTGTGAGTGGTGGAGTAGTTCCTTTTTTAGGTGTTAATTACCCAATGCAATTAGTGATAAATGAAACTATGAAAAATGTTCGTTTTACTTTTAATGATGAGGTGTTTACCGTTGAATATAATGAAAATTGTGCAACATACGAAAATTTTATTGAAGGTTTGAAACTTTTTTACAAATTTAATGCCGAAAAAATTATTGATCCTATGTTTGATGAATGGACATATAAAACACAACTTTTTCCTAATGAAATTGGATACCGTTATGCAAAAGGGAGATGGGGAAGTTGTAGCGGGGTTAATAATATTTCGATAAACTATAAACTTTTACAGTTTGAAAAAAAAGCTATAGAGTATGTGGTACTTCATGAATTGTGTCATATTCAAGAGAAAAACCATTCAAAAAAGTTTTGGGATTTGGTTGCTTTTTATATGCCAGATTATAAAAAAGTAGAGGCAACTCTAAAAAGTAAGTTGTTCTAAAGTAGGTACTTTTTCAAGTTCTAGTTCTATCTCTTCTTGGAGATTTACGAGTTCTTGTGATTTTCTCAAATATGCCAATAATAGTTCAGCAGTGCTGAGATTTTTATCAGTTGTTAAAAATCTTTTTAATCCATCTCGTAGATGATTTTCTGGATCTTGTCCTATATCAATAGTGTAGGCTTCATTGTTGATATGAAATGTGATATTTTTATTCAACTTTTATCCTCACTTTTGAGTTTATTATGTATTGTTAATATTAAATCTTCACTATTTCTAGTAAAAATATCATTAGTATCTTTTAGATTTTCTAATTCTTCTTTTAATCGTCTATTTTCCTCTATTAAGAATTGAAAATCTTTTGAAATTTGATTAAGTTTATTTTTTAGTGTATCTATAGTATTCATAATTCAATTTTATCCAAATATTACTGAATGATATCTATGAAATTATAATTTTCTATTAAAACTATATCCATCCATAAAACGAAAAGCAATTAAGTTTTCTAAAATTGCAAAAAGTATTATAAAATTGATAAAAGAACTTCCTCCATAACTAAACAAAGGCAAGGGCAATCCTACAACTGGGGCAAACCCAATTACCATCAAAATATTTACACTCATATTTAAAAAGAGCAACAATCCTAAGCCACTAGCAAACACACTAATCATATAATCTTTTTGAAAATGATTATGAAGTAAAAGTAGATGAACTATAAGTAAAAGATATAAAAATATAAGTCCAACAGAACCCATAAAACCGTATCTTTCAACATAAGATGCAAAGATAAAATCACTCGTAGCAATGGGTAAAAACTTCAAATTAGTTTGCGTAGCTTTCTCTTTGTCTTTTCCCAAAATTCCACCAGAACCTATGGCTATAAGAGACTGCTTGACATGATAACTAGGCTCTTCACTAATGAAATCATGAATTCGTTTTTTCTGATAATCTTTTATCATATAAGTATAAATTACAGGTGAAGATATAGCTAATACAATTAAGATTGTTGCTACAATTTTCCAATTGACACCTATTAAAAAAAGTATACCATAACCCATAAGTAAAAGTACTAGTGCTGTACCTAAATCTGGTTCTTTTGCAATAAGTACAAATGGTAGTAAAATATAAAAAGAGAAATATGTAAAATCTTTTACATTGTATCCCTCTTTTGGTGGTGGTTTATTAGATACTAAAAAACCAATCATCAATAAAAAAGCTGGTTTAAAAAGTTCTGATGGCTGAATAGTCATATGAACTATAGGAATCTCTAGCCATCTAGCAGCTCCTAGTTTTGTAACTCCAAAAAATTCTACAAGTAAAAGTAAAAAAATTCCAAACCAATAAACAAAGGGAATAAATTGTTTTAAACTTCTAAAGGGTATAATAAAGACAGCTATAAAGGCAAGCAAGGATAATGAAAAATAAATTAGTTGTTTTTGTGCTAGTATTTCGTTAGTTTCGTATATGAGAAAATGTGATAAAAAAGCTAATGGTAAAATAAGTACAATCAATTCAAAGTTAAAATGTGAAATGATCCGTTTGTCAAAAAAATATACCATGAAAGAATGATACCCAAAAATGAATAATAAAAAGTTTACAGCAGATAAAGAGATAAGATTAGATATGTTTTTATCTGAAAAATTAGATGAAACAAGAAACCAAATTGATCACCTTATAACAAAAGGATTTGTAAAAGTTGAAAATAAGAAAAAAGCAAAAAGTGGATTAAAACTACAAATTGGACAAAATGTTTATGTTGATTTACCGGAAATGGTAAAAGAGGAAGCTTTAGAGGTTGATTTTGATATTGAAATCGTGTATGAAGATGAATATTTTATGGTTATAAATAAACCTTCAGGTGTTATTGTTCATGGAGCGCCATCAGTAAAAGAAGCGACACTTGTTGATTGGTTAAAAAAGAAAAACATCTCATTATCAACTATTAGCGGTGAAGAACGGCATGGAATTGTACATAGAATTGATAAAGGAACAAGTGGTTTACTAGTTGTTGCCAAAACAAATGAAGCTCATGTTGCACTTTCTAAACAATTAGAAGATAAAACAATGGGTAGATATTATGTTGCTATTACAGATTTACCACTAAAAGAGGATATTACAGTTAATGCCAACATTGGAAGAAATCCATCAAATCGTTTAAAAATGGGAGTAGTACCTTCAGGAAAATTTGCAAAAACTTCTTTTGTAAAATTAGCATTGAGTAAAAATGAGAATTATGAGTTGATTGCTGCAAAATTATATACAGGAAGAACCCACCAAATTCGAGTACATTTAGAATCACTCCAAAGACACATCATAGGGGACTCATTATATGGTTTTAAGGGGAATACAGATAAAATAAAAAGAGTTTATTTACATGCTTATAGTTTATATTTAAAGCATCCAGTAACAAATAATGAAATGAATTTTAATGTTCCATTACCACAAGATATGGAAGACTTTTACAAAAGTAATTTTAATGAGGAAGATAATCATGAAAAAATCAATAACGAGTATATTATCAGTAGGTTTAGTAGTACTATTTAGCGGTTGTCAACAAACAATATCAACGCCAGCAAAACCAAAAATAGATGTAACCCTTCCAATGGTTTCTGTTGATACTATAAAACACATAGCTGATATTAATGCAATCGCTTTAGAGTGGAAAAAAATTGATATACCACAAGCTGCAGGATATTATATCATCCGTGCAAATATGCAAGAAGATGGAAAATTTAAAAGAGTTGCTACAGTAAACAATAAATTCGTAACTCATTACTTAGACCAAGATCTTAATGCAAATAGTAAATATGGATACAAGATAGCCTTATTTACCCAAAGAGGTTTTGAGTCACGAGCTAGTGATGGTCTTATCGTTTCTACTTTACCAAACTTTGAATCAGTAAGTTTGATTGAATCTATTAGTAATTTACCTAGACAAATAAAAATTCTTTGGAGACCCCATTCAAATCCAAGAGTTGCTAAATATATTATAGAAAGAACATCACCTACAAAATCAAAATGGGAAGAGATAGCTACAGTAGACAATAGACTAAATGTTGAATTTATTGATGATGATTTAGGTGATAACCAAATTTTTATGTATAGAATCAGAGCAGTTACATTTGATGGCATTGTATCAAACTTTAGCAAAATCACAAGTGCAACTACAAAACCATTACCTGGTCAAATTAGAAAACTTGAAGCTACAACAGAACTACCAAAAAAGATACAACTAGCTTGGGGTGAATCACCAACAAAAGATGTAGTTGCATATAATATTTATAGAGCATCAAGTGCAACAGGTAGTTTTAGTAAAATTTACACAGCGCGTGCAGATGATAATAGATTTGATGATATAGTAAGTGAAGATGGAAAAATTTATTTTTACAAAATTACAACTGTTGACAAAGATAACTTAGAGAGTAAAATAAATGAAGTAACACCAGTGATGGGATCAACTTTAGCAAAACCAAGAATGCCACAAATTACTTTAGCAATGATTGAAGGTAATAAAATGGTACTAAATTGGGTTGCTACTGATGATAGAACAGTTTCATATAATATTTACAAAATTGCAAATGAGGGTTGGGTAAGTTCAAAAGAGATTTTGATTCCGAATGTTACAGGACAAAGATTTGAAGATCCAGATGTAGTAAGAGGTGTTGAATATGAATATAAATTACAAGCGATTGATAAAAATGGATTGTTGTCAGAAACTACTGATAAAAGTACATTGATGTTACCAAAAATTGCCGAGGTAAAAGGTAAAACTAACTAATGCCACATATTTTATTAGAAAAACACGAAAACATTGATTTAAAAAGTAGCAGTAACTTTGAGTTTATTGCTACAGGAAGATATGACCAAAAGATATGTGCTCACTTTGAAAATAAAGAGTTTTTATTAACTAAAGTAGAAAAGAATGGACATGATCTTATTAAGCTTGATAATGCAACAAGACTAACTCCCGTTAGTCTTATGAAAACAGCACTCAATGAATATGCTGATGAATCAAAAGCAAATCTGTTGTTTACAAATACAAATTCAATCTACAATAAAATGAAACCAGAAGAAACATATATAAAAGATATTGATTATTTTGCAACAAAATTTCAAACAGATAAAGAGATTTGGGTAGAGGTTGGATTTGGAAGTGGAGTACATCTTTTACATCAGGCGATTAAAAACCCTGATAAACTTATCATTGGATTAGAGATACATTATCCATCTATTGAACAAGTTTTAAAACAGTTGAAAATTCAAAATATTACAAATGTTTTAATTGTAAATTATGATGCAAGATTATTTTTAGAGTTTTTAAACTCAAATTCATGTGGTCGAGTTTTTGTACATTTTCCTGTGCCTTGGGATAAAAAACCTCATAGACGTGTTATGAGTGTTGGTTTTATTGAAGAGTGTATGAGAGTTTTAAAAGTAACTGGTACTTTAGAACTTCGAACAGATAGTCCAAACTATTTTGAATATTCAAGTTCATTATTAGATGAGTTTAAAGCATATCCTCATGAGATATTGAAAAATAAAGATCTAGATGTTACAAGTAAATATGAAGCACGTTGGAAACGACAACAAAAAGATATTTGGGATGTAACAATTTCTGCAATAGATGAGTCACCGCAAGTAGAATTTAAAACTAATTTTTCGTTTCCAGATGTTTATGATATTGATAATATTAAAAAGAATTTGCCAAAAGATGCAATTATACAAAATGAATATTTGATTAATTTTGAAGACTGGTATGATGTAGAAACAAAAGAGGGGAACATTGCATTATTAGTCAAAGTTACTTTTGGAAGTTTTAACAGACCAGTTACAAAGTATTTATATGTAGAAAATGGCAAAATGAGATATTTTCAAGGTGAACCAATCACTACACGTGTAAATTTAGATGCTCATCAAAATATTTTGGAGATTATAAAATGATTTTAGCTAAAAATCTTACATTGTCTTATGATAATAAAAAAAATATTATCGAAAATGTAAATTTTAAAATCAAAGAGAGGGAATTCATTTTTATTAGTGGTTCTAGTGGAAGTGGAAAGTCTACCCTTTTAAAATCTTTTTATGGTGATTTGCCTGTACATAAAGGAAATCTTTTTGTAAACAAACATGATCTTCTTAAAAAAGATTATGGTAAATTATTAGCACTTAGAAAAGATTTAGGGATTGTATTTCAAGATTATAAATTGATTCAAGAATATACAATTGAAGAGAATATTATGCTTCCTTTAAAAGTACATAAATATGCCGATGATGTATCAAGAGCACAAGTAAAAAAACTTTTAAAGCACGTAAAACTAAGTCATAAAGTGGGAGCATATCCAGCTGAATTAAGTGGTGGAGAGCAACAACGAGTTGCAGTGGCTCGTGCACTTGCACATAATCCAAGTATCATATTAGCAGATGAACCAACAGGGAACCTTGATGATTATTCTTCTGATATGATTTGGACTTTATTAAAAAATGCAAATGAACATTTAGGTATTACAGTTGTTGTTGTAACTCATAGAATTCCTACAAGCTTAGGGATTAAATACAGAAGATTTAATATAGAAGAGGGTGTTGTTTATGAAGCTTCTTAAGTCATTTATCTCTGTTACTTTTCCTTTGTTAGTAATGCTTTTTATGTTTTCTATATATTTAATAGTAACAAAAGTCGTAGATAATTATAAAGAGAATATTACAAATGACTATGCAATTGTTGTCATTGCTAATACTCCACTTTCGACTATCGATACATTAGCAGATATCAAAGTAAAAGATATTGAACCCTTAAGTAGAGATAAAATTATTAATAGTGTAAAAGAGAACTTATCAGATACATCGGTAGAACTTTTGCAAAATAAATTGCCTTATTTTTACAAAATTTATCTTGAGTCATTTCCTACTTCTTTAAAATTAGAGCAAATTAGAAAAGAGCTTATGACTATTTCAAATATTGATAAGATAGAAACATTTTCAAATGATCATAATAAATTGTATTCATTATTAATACTGGTTCAAAATATTATCTTTATATTGTTCGCTGCTGTTTTATTATTATCTGTTTTACTATTATCAAAACAGATAAAAATTTGGTTTTTTGAACACAATGAAAGAATTACTATTATTCAATTACACGGGGGATCTTTAATTTATAGTTCTATACCTATTATTAAAATAATCTTAATGAGTTCTTTTGTTTCTAGTTTATTAGCGAGTATTATGTTATTTGCAGTGATATCTAACTTGCACTTAATAATAGAACCAGAAATTATGTCATTGGTTCCTTCTGTATTAAGTATGGAGATGGAAATTTTACAAATATTTTTATTATCAGTAGTTATACCGCTGATTACATTTTTTGGTTTATTGGTAAAATATAAATTACAATGAAAATTTTTTTAGCACTTTTTTTCATTACTTCAGCTCTAAATGCTTCTATTGCAGAGATTAACAACAAAATTGATCAAAATAAAGAGCAAATAAAGAGTGTTCAACAAAGAAAAAGTAATATAAATAAAAATATTAATTTACTTGCTGATACTATCAATAAAGAAGAGGAAGCATATAAAAAAGTAGTAGAAATTTTAAAATCTACAAATACAAAACTACTACTTAATCGATTAAAACTTTCAAGTGCACAAACAAAAGTAAGTGAATTGACTGTAAAATCAAAACAACTTCAAGAAGCAAAAACTAAAATGGAACAAGATGTTATTGATTTTGTAATTGAAAAATACTCTATGAGTATGGGGATTGAGCAAGTTAATAAAAAACACATAAATGATATTGTTAATAAAGAGCTTTATACATTAGTCTTTGATAACACAAGACAAGAGATTCTTAATTTAAATATTCAATATCTTAAAATTAATAGCTCAATACGTGAAAATGAAAAAAAAATAGCAAATCTAAGCGATTATATAAAAGAACAAAATGATGTAAAAGTAAGATATATAGGCTTAGAGAAAGTACAAGAAAAAACATTAGAATCTTTAAAAAAGAAACACAAAATTTATCAAGAAAATTTAAAAGAACTTATATCAAAACAAAATCAAATAACTGATCTTTTGGGAAGTTTAAATATTTTAAAGAAAAAAGAGATTGAGGCTGAAGAAGAGCGAATTAGAAAAGCTAAAGAGATTGCTAGAAAAAAAGAAGAAGAGCGACAGCGAAAACTTAAAGAGGAAGCTGAAGCAAAAAAACGAGCATTATTAAAAGAAACAAAAAAATCTAAAGAGATTAAAATTAAAAAACGTGATGATTTTGATAAAGAGATTGATATAGAAGTGAAAAAAATTGGATCATCTGCTAAGGGTGTAAAAATATCAAAATATTATGGAAGTACAACAATTGCTCCTTTAAAATCGTATGAGATAACGAAACGTTTTGGAAAATATTATGATGCTGTTTATAAGATGGAACTTTTTAATGAATCTGTTGCTTTAAAAACAAAAATACCAAATGCTAAAGTATTTAGCGTATTCAAAGGACAAGTTGTTTACGCTAAACAAAACTCTGGATTATTGGAAAATGTTGTTATTGTAAAACATAAAAATAATTTGCATACTATCTATTCTCATTTAGATCAAATTTCTCCAACACTGAAAGCTGGAAAATGGATACCTAAAGGATATGTAGTAGGTAGAGTGAGTGATACTTTAGAGTTTCAAGCAACTAAAAATAGTAAATACATAGACCCACTAAAACTTATCAAAGGGATAAAATAAAAGCTGTAAAAGCTAAATTTTTATTTGCCCTGTGATTGCTTTAGAAAGTGATAAAATATCAACATTTTCTAAACTTACACCAGTTGGCACACCTTGTGCAATTTTAGTGAAAGTAATTTTTTGGTTTTTTAATCTATCTTCAATGTAGAGTATAAAGGCATCATTTGCTAAACTTGGTGTAACAGCAAATAAAATATGGTCTACTTCCGCTTTTTCAACTAGTTTGATTAGGTCTTTGAGTATATCTTCTTCAAGTGATTCAATAACAAAATACTTTCCACTAAATTGTTTTGATTCTTCAATGATGAATATATCTTTCGCACTTTGTACTATACAAAGAGTTTTAGAGTCTCTATCTTCATCGAGGCATATCTCACATATCTCATTTTCGCTCATGGCATGGCATCTTACACATTGTTTAATATCTCTTACTGCTGTTTCGATACTATGTGCTAATTTCATCCCAATATATGTGTTTTCTGTGACGATATGATACGCTAAGCGTATAGCTGATTTTTTTCCAATTGTAGGAAGCATTTCAAACGATTCTACAAGATCATAAAATTTTTCTAAACCTTTATTCATAAGAATCATTATAGCTAATATTAGATAAAATGGGAGATTAAATATTATAAACATGAAAAGGAAAAAACATTGACTGATCTTTGTTATTATGAAATTTTAGAAGTAGAAAGAGATGCTGATAAAAGTACAATAAAAAAAGCATATAGAAAAATGGCTATGAAATATCATCCTGATAAAAATCCTGGTGATACTAAATCTGAAGACAATTTTAAAGCAGTAAATGAAGCCTATCAAGTATTAAGTGATACAGAAAAACGAAGTATCTATGACAGATATGGTAAAGATGGATTAGAAGGACATGGTCAAGGGGGAGGATTTTCTCGTGGCGGTGGATTTGATGATCTAGGTTCGATTTTTGAAGAGATGTTTGGCGGTGGCGGTTTCGGCGGTAGACGAAGAGCGCAAAGAAAAACATATAATTATAATTTAGATACAGAGATTGAAGTTAATTTAGAGTTCAATGAAGCTGTATTTGGATGCAATAAAGAACTTAAATATAAATATAAAACAGCTTGTAAACCTTGTAAAGGAAGTGGAGCTAAAGGTGGTAAGCTTAGTACTTGTACTACATGTAATGGGCAAGGACAAGTTCATATGAAACAAGGTTTTATGACTTTTGCACAAACATGTCCTCATTGTAATGGTTCAGGTCAAGCCGTTGCCGCTAAATGTAATAGTTGTAGCGGATTAGGGTATGATGAGAAAAGTGAATCTTTTAAAGTTGATATTCCTGAGGGAATTAACAACGGTAATAGAATAAGAGTTGGAAATAAAGGAAATATAGCACCAGATGGTAGTCGAGGTGATTTATATATAGTTATTAATGTTGAAGAGGATAAACACTTTATTAGACATGATGATGATATCTATTTAGAGGTACCATTATTTTTCACTCAAGTAGCTTTAGGTGATACAATAGCTATTCCTGGATTACGAGGTGAGTTAGAACTGAAAATTCCAAAGAATACAAGAGATAAAGAACAAATTGTATTTAAAGGAGAGGGTGTTAAGAGTGTTAATGGTTATGGCAAAGGAAATTTTGTCGCACAAATTAAAATTCAATACCCAGATGCTCTGAATGCGGAACAAAGAGAATTACTAGAAAAACTGCAAGTGAGTTTTGGAATCGAATCAAAACCTCATGAAGATATTTTTGAGGGTATGTTTGCAAAAGTAAAGGGATGGTTTAAAT
>JBATTX010000242.1:0-2442 GCA_049670825.1 Arcobacteraceae bacterium
CAAAATGAGATAGCTACATTAAAAGTAGAGTATTTAAAAGAACAACAAGATATTGCTTATAATGAGATAGAAAAAATAAATAAATATATCTCTAGTATTCAAAAACAAATGACAAATGATTTGAAAAAACAATTAAAAAAACGTGTAGATGATGCATATACAATTGCTTTAAATATTTATGAAGAGAATAAGGCCATCAAATCGGAATTAGAGATCAAACATATTATCATAGCAGCATTATCTAAAATACGTTTTTTTGATGGAAGAGGATATTATTTTATTAATACTAATCAAGGGAAAGGTGTCCTTTTTAATGGTGTTTCAAAAATAGATACACTGCCTGATTTGAGTGATTTAAAAGATAGTCACGGACATTATATTATAAAAGAACAAATTGATATCGTTCAACAAAAAAATCAAGGATATACAACACACTTATTTCATAAAATTGGAGAAACAAAAACTTCACGAAAGTTAACATTTGTAAGAAATTTTGAGCCATTTGATTGGCATATTGGTACGGGTGAATATCTCGATGATTTTAACAACAAAATTAAAGATGAGATATTTAGGTATGTATCAAATATTCGATATGGAAAAAATGGTTATATTTTTGCAATGTCTTCAAAAGGTATAATATTAGCACATGGGGATTCTCCAGAACTTATTGGAAAAGATATGTCCAAAGCTCTTGATTCAAATGGAGTGTATTATACAAAAGAGGTTATAAAAAAAGCAATGCTTGGTAGTTCAGAATTTGTAAAATATGCATGGTATAATAAACAAACACAACAAATAGATATCAAATATGGCTATGGAAGGTATTTTGAAAAATATGATTTGGTAATAGGTACGGGAGTATTTAACAATGATGTCTCTGTTATTATCGAAAAAGAAACAAAAAAATTGAATAAAAAAAATGATGAGCAGATAAAACAGATAATGAGTATTTCATTAGTTGTATTAGTGATTGTTCTTATTTTGTCATATATGATTTCTAATATGGTAAAACTAATATTTGAAAACTATAACAATAAACTTCATAATTTAAATCTTTCGTTGGCTAAAAGAGTTGAAGAGGAGATTTTAATTAGTCAAAAAAAAAGATAATCTTATCAATCAACAAGCTAAAATGGCAAGTATGGGTGAGATGATAGGGAATATTGCTCATCAATGGCGACAACCTTTAAGTGTGATCTCTGTTGGTGCTACTGGTATGAAAATGCAAAAAGAGTTAAACATACTTACAGATAAGCAATTTGAAGAAACGTGTGATGCTATTAATAAAAATGCACAATATTTGTCAAAAACAATAGATGATTTTAAAAATTTTATTAAAAATGATAGAGATAAAATAAAGTTTAATTTAAAAGAAAATGTAGAAAGTTTTTTAAGTTTAGTAAATTCTTCGATTACACATCACCAGTTAAAAATTGTTCTTGATTTAGATGAAACTATTATTTTAAACAGTTATCCAAATGAATTAACACAGTGTTTTATGAATTTGTTTTCTAATGCTAAAGATGCCTTATCAAATATACAAGGTGAAAAATATCTTTTTATATCAACTAAAATTAATGGAACAGAGATAACAATCTCTTTTAAAGATAATGCAGGTGGAATTGACTCAAAAGTTATAGAGAAAATATTTGAACCATATTTTACTACAAAACATAAATCACAAGGTACAGGTTTAGGTTTGAGTATGACATATAAGATTATTGTTGAGGGTATGGATGGTGTTATTACAGTACATAATAGTGAATATGAGTATAATCATCAAAAATTAAAAGGGGCAGAGTTTCTAATAAAATTGCACTTATAATTTAAGTGTGATAGTATGGATTCCTCTAAGGTAATGCATGAAAATTAAAGCGAAGTTAATATTACTGTTTATTATTATTAAAGTTATTCCTCTTATTTTAATTTTATTTATGTCATTAACAGGTATTCAAAAGTTAAGTGAAATTATTGAAAAAAAAGCACAATCTACACTTTCAAATAGTATTGAAGTTATTAAAGAAACAACAGATTTAGCTATCAAAGATAGTATTGAGGCATTAGATAAAAAATCTCAAGAATCTTTAGAAATCATTACTAAAAATATTGCTTCAAATGTAGCAAGTTTTTTATATCAAAGAGATAATGATGTTTTATTTTTAGCGAATATGAGTAGTATAACACAGCAAAAAATAAAAAAATTTTATGATGCAAATACACGTGATATTATTATTCCACAAGAGTTTGAATATGATTCTCAAAATGACAAATGGATTATCCCACATTTTCAAGAAGTTCAAGAAAAAAACTTAGCAGCAAATTTAATAGACAATCAAAGATATTTTACTCATCATAAAGATAAACAGTATAAAACAAAAACTATTTACACATATAAAGAGCTTGCTTTTATTGATTTAAAAGGTAATGAAAAAATAAAAGTAT
>JBATTX010000243.1:0-2210 GCA_049670825.1 Arcobacteraceae bacterium
CAAACTTCTTTAGCAGCGAAAAAAGAGTTTGAAGGTGGTATGGGTGCAGTAAATCCTGCTAAAGTTGATGAGATTCAAGAGTGGACAGAATCATGGGACTATAGAGAAAAGAATCTTGCAAGAGAAGCTATCACTGTAAATCCTGCAAAAGCATGTCAACCATTGGGTGCTATTATGGTGGGGCTTGGGTTTGAAAACACTATGCCTTATGTACATGGTTCTCACGGTTGTGTTGCGTATTTTAGAAGTTATTTTACAAGACACTTCAAAGAACCAACTCCTTGTGTATCTGATAGTATGTCAGAATCAGCAGCTGTATTTGGTGGATTATCAAATATGAAAGATGGTTTAAGAAACTGTAACGCTATGTATAAACCTGAGATGATCTCTGTATCTACTACTTGTATGGCAGAGGTTATTGGGGATGATTTAAATGCATTTGTAATTGGTGCAAAAGAGGATGCTGAGGGTGAATTAGATGATTTAGCAATCACTTATGCACACACTCCATCATTTGTAGGTTCACATATTACTGGATATGATAATATGATGAAAAATACTTTAGAGCAATTATCAATTGGTAAAGAAGCTCAAGTAATAGAAGAGGGTAGAATCAATATTATCCCTGGTTTTGAACCATACCTTGGGTCACTAAAAGAGGTAAAAGAGATCTCTGCACTATTTAGTGACAAAATCGTTATGATTGGTGATCATGAAGAGCAATGGAACACAGGAGCTGGTGGATATAGTTTATATGCTGGTGGTACTCCACTTGATGTAGCTAGAACTGCTATTAATGCAGAAACTACTATCTCATTACAAAAGTACTCTTCGATTCAAACTGCAAAAACTATTAAAAACAAATGGAAACAAGGTTTTGAAACTTGTAACCCAATTGGTTTAAGTGGTACAGATGGTTTTGTTATGAAATTAGCTGAACTTACAGGAAAAGAGGTGCCTGAACAATTGAAAACTGAAAGAGCACAACTTGTAGATGCTATGCAAGATTCTTATCCATATATGCATGGTAAAAAGTTTGCAATCTATGGTGACCCTGATTTCTTATTAGGACTTGTTTCTTTTATTGTTGAGATGGGAGGAATTCCTACTCATGTATTATGTCACAATGCACCAAGAAAAGGTTGGGAAGCTGATATGCAAGCTATCATCGATAAATCTGATTGGAAAGATGAGTGTAATATCTGGCCAGCAAAAGATTTATGGCACTTAAGAAGTTTGATGTTTACAGAACCAGTTGATTTCCTTATTGGAAATGTATATGGTAAAGAGTTATATAGAGATACAAAAACTCCACTTATTAGAATTGGGTTCCCAATTTTTGATAGACACCATTTACATAGATACTCTATTAGTGGATATAAAGGTGCATTAAATCTATTAACTTGGATTACAAATAGTGTACTTGATCAACTAGATGAAGAGACAAAAGATATCGCAAAAACAGATTATTTCTTTGATTGTGTTAGATAATAAATTTCATTTAATTCCGAAATTTACAAAAAAAAAGGAAGAGCAAAACTGCTTTTCCTTTTTTTATGCCAAAGTTATGATGCTGTTTTTTCTAATAAAGCTTTCATTAAAAAAGCTTGGTTTTGTAAATCATATTCAAAACCTGACAGCCATTCCTCTATAACTTCTTTTTTATAATCTAACTCTTTTTCTTTGTAAGATTCAAATTCTGCTTTTTTATCTCAGTTTCCATTTTCATCTAAAAAAACTTCTTGAAAATGACCATTTAATTTAATCTTTGATGGAATTGTTGCTATTGAACCATCAGCAAGTTCTACTAATTTAAAACCATCTACTTCTTTAGTTTGTACTGGAGGAGTATATGGTGTAGTGTTTACTATTTTCATCCCTTCTTGAAATTTACAATTCTTAGGATCAAAGTTAATAGGATTTTTATTACTATCGATTGTTGTCATAAAACCAATATTAAAACTATTGAGTATATCGTTTATTGAAGACATAAGTAACTCCTTGTATAAAATTACAAATAAATGCTATCTTAAATATCTTAATAGAAATTGAATCATTATCTCTATTATAGGACACTAGTAAAATAAAATTGTAAAAACACTTGACATTGATTTGATATCAAACTATAATTAGGTTAATAAAGTTTGATATCAAACTAAAAAAGGATTTACAATGAAAAGAATAAATAAAAAAATAGTACTAGGCTCTTT
>JBATTX010000244.1:0-14831 GCA_049670825.1 Arcobacteraceae bacterium
AGGATATTTGCAAATGGGTGATATGACAATACCGTTTATCATGCTTTTAATAGTTACTATTGCTCTATTTTTAGAGAGAAAACAGCATGAAGATAAGATTGCTGAAGAGTATGATGAGAAATTTGAAGAGTGGAAAAAACACTCTAATTCAGAAAATCAACCAAAATGTAAAGAGTTAGTGGGTCTTGTGTTTTTAGAAGATTCACAATTAACTATTCAAGTCTTGGATAAAAAAATTGTAGATCGATTAGAACGAAAAAAGTATTCTATTAAACTATAAGGGGTTTGTTATGAAAATTTTAACTTTATTATGTTTCTTAAGCCTTGTATTATTTGCCTCAAAGCTAACAAGAAGTGGTGATTATATTATAGATGACCAAAATAAACTTATGTGGCAAGATTCACTAGAAAATGTTAAAATTATACTAACTCAAGAACATAGCCTAGAATATTGTAAAAAATTAAATTTTGGTGGTTTTTCAGATTGGCGATTACCAAATATTGAAGAATACAATACAATAATAGACAAAAAAAGAATCGTTTCACAACCTCAAATAAATAAAGCATTTAAATATATCAAACAAGATGACTACTGGGCAAGTGATAGAACATGGATACGAAATTTTGGCTTGTATGGTTACTATGTTTTTTTTAAAAGTGGTTCAGTGTATTATCAAAATAGAACATATCCAAAATATGTACGATGTGTAAGGAGTTTAAAATAATGAAAAAAGTATTAATACTACATGGGTGGGGTGGAAGTGATGAGCCTCATTGGCAATGGTGGGTTGCACAAGAACTCAAAAAATTAAACTATGAAGTTTCGTTTCCTGATTTACCAAATAGAGATTTACCAAAATTAGATGTTTGGATGGAGACTTTAAAAGAAGAATTTGATAGATTTCAGCCAGATATGGTACTTTGTCATTCCTTAGCAAATATTTTGTGGTTTCATTTTGTAAACAAATATGAGATTAAAGAGTTAGAAAAACTTATGTTAGTAGCACCTGTACGAAAAGATTGTGATATAGAAGAGATCTCTTCATTTTTTCCATACCCTGTTCCTTCAAACTTATATGCAAAAGAGTCTATTATGGTAGGAAGTACTAATGATGAGTATCTTGATTTAGATGAGGCGATTGCATTACAAAGTGAACTCAATATTGGATTTAAAGTTTTACAGAATGCTGGACATATTAATGCCGAGAGTGGATTTGGAGAGTTAGGTTGTGCTGTTGAGTGGATTGAAAGAGAAATAGAATAGTTTAATATGCAAAAACTGAATAAATCTATCAATATCGTATCAATTGATGATAATCAAAACAACCTTCTTTTAATAGAATCAATTTGTAAAGAATTACATTTTAACATTACTAGTTTTTTAGATCCTTTACAAGCTTTGCTTTATGTTGTTTCGCATGAAATTGATATGATAGTTATAGATTATATGATGCCTGAATTAAATGGTATTGAATTTATTAAAGAGTACAGAACAAAAAATAAAACTGTTCCCATTGTAATGGTAACTGCAGCTGGTAATGATGATAAAATTCACAAAGAAGCATTCGAAGTTGGGGTGAATGATTTTTTAAGTAAACCAGTAAATTCAACTATATTTAAAGCAAGAGTTACAAATCTTTTAAAACTTTATGAGAGTACCTTACTTTTAAAAAACAAAGCAAAACTTCTTGAAAAAGAGGTTCAAAAAGCAACAGAGATTATTATCCAAAGAGAACATGAAACATTAAAAGTACTAGGAAGAACTGCTGAATACAAAGATCCTGAAACCGCTTCACAT
The DNA here is from genome assembly GCA_049670825.1 of Arcobacteraceae bacterium. Taxonomy (GTDB): domain Bacteria; phylum Campylobacterota; class Campylobacteria; order Campylobacterales; family Arcobacteraceae; genus JAIOSF01. Next base: position 1,799 of record JBATTX010000244.1, read on the forward strand.
GTTTCGAGAGTTGCACACTATTCACAACTATTAGCAAAAGAATATGGGTTAAGCGAGGAAGAACAAGATCTGATATTTTATGCATCACCTTTTCATGATTTAGGTAAAGTTGGTATCCATGATAGTATATTGTTAAAACCGAGTAAACTAAGTGAAGATGAATTTTTTATTATGAAAGATCATGCTTTTATGGGCTATGAGATACTTCAAGATGCAAAAGGAAAATATCTACAAGCTGGTGCAACCATAGCAATAACTCATCATGAAAGATATAATGGGCAAGGTTACCCCCATCAACTAAAAGGTGAAGAGATCCATATTTTTGGAAGAATTGTCTGTATAGCTGATGTTTTTGATGCGCTCACTTCTGAACGACCCTATAAAAAAGCATGGAGTTTTGAAGAAGCTATTAGCTATTTACAAAAAGGTTCAGGAACACATTTTGATCCTAAACTAATTGATATTTTTATAAATAACCTCACAACAGTACGAGAAATTTTTGTAAAATTTCAATAATAAGGGAGACTCATGAAATTATTTAAAAAATTTAACTATATTTTGAATCCTTATTTTGGACCTATTTTTATCTCTGCACTTATCATGGGATATTTAGCATTGTTTGTTTTGCCAGAACTATCAAAACAAAATGAGATTGAAAGATTAACACTACAAGCCGAGAATTCAGTTAATCAGCTCAAAATCACAAGAAGTTACTACACATCAAATGTCATTAGTAAAGTGAAAAAAGAGAGTAAAATTAAAATAAATTATGATCATAAAGAAAATAGTGATACTATTCCCTTACCCGCTACACTAGTGCATAATTTAAGTGATATTCTTCCAGAAAATGGCACTACAATTAAAATGTTTAGCAACTACCCATTTCCAAATAGAAAAGATCGCCTTCTCGATGCCGATCAAAAAGAAGCTTTAACATATATATTAAACAATCCAAATGAAACTTACACGAAATTAATTACTACAAATAATCAAAAAATTTTAAAAGTAACCGTAGCAGATATTTTTTATGATAGCTCATGCGTAAGTTGCCATAATACTCGACTCGATACTCCTAAAAATGATTGGAAAATTGGTGATGTAAGAGGTGTAATTCAAGTAAGCATCCCTTTTAAAGAAGGTATTATTCTAACAAATAATCAAACAGTAGATTTACTTATATTCTTAACTTTACTTATTATAATTTTAGGTATACACTATGCGTATATATCAGTTAAAAGACAAAAAGAACATTTAAAAGAACAAGACAAACTTGAAAATATGGTTCAAAGTAGAACTAAAACACTTAATCAATATAAAAAGGCAGTTGATTTTAGTGCAATAGTTTCAAAAACAAATACTAAAGGGATCATAACATACGTAAATGATGAATTTGTAAAAATTTCTCAATACTCAAAAGAGGAACTTATAGGGAAGAGTCATAACTTAATCAAACATTCAGATATGCCAAATGAGATGTTTCAAGATCTTTGGTCAACAATTAAAGCAAAAAAGATTTGGAAAGGACAGATCAAAAACAGAGCAAAAGACGGCACTGAATATTATGTATCTTCAACAATAGTACCCATTTTAGATTCAAATGATGAAATAGAAGAATTTTTAGCAGTGAGATTTGATGTATCTGATATTATACAGTCAAAAATAGATGCAGAAAAAGCGGATATGGCAAAATCAACATTTTTAGCAAATATGAGTCACGAGATAAGAACACCACTCAATGCTATTATAGGTTTTTCTGAGATTTTAAGTGATAAAAGCACACTCGATAAAGAAGATTCAAAATACGCTTCTATTATCAATAACAGTGCCAATACCCTTTTACATATTATCAACGACATCTTAGATATTTCAAAAATTGAAAATGGTAATTTTGAGATAGCATTAGATAGTACTGATTTATTTATTACATGTAATGCAATTGTAGAATTATTTTCTCAAAGAGCATTAGAAAAAAATATCAAGCTCATTTATACTATAGATAACAATATTTCATCTTGTGTATATACTGATGAGATACGACTCAAACAAGTAATTTCAAATCTACTAGGAAATGCGATTAAATTTACCAAAGAGAATGGCACAATAAAACTCAATGTTAAATCACTGGAAAAAAATTCTAAGGTACGATTTGAAATAATTGATACAGGAATTGGTATACACCAAGATAAACTCAAAAATATTTTTAATCCTTTTATTCAAGTGGATAATCACTCAAATAGAAAATATGAAGGAACTGGGCTTGGACTTAGTATTAGTTCCCATATTGTGGAGTCACTTGGCTCTAAAATACACGTAGAAAGCACAGAAGAAGTTGGGTCTAAGTTTTGGTTTGACTTAAATTTTGAAATATGCCACGATCAAAATTGTTTTAATACAAAGGTATCTACTAATAGAAAAGATACAAAACTTTGTTTTAGTGGAAATATTCTTATAGCTGAAGATAATCTACCAAATCAAGAATTATTGCGACATATTTTAAATGAAATGAATATTCAATATACTATTGCTTCAAATGGATTAGAAGCGACACAAATGTATGAAGCTAATCATTATGATATTGTACTTTTAGATATAAATATGCCTGTTATGGATGGAATAGATGCCTTTAAGCATATCAGAAAATATGAAAAAGAAAATAATAAAAAACCAATTCCCATTATTGCAATTACCGCAAATGCAATAATGGGTGATAAAGAAAAATTCTTAGAATTAGGAATGAATGATTATCTCACAAAACCAATTCAAACAGAAAAATTAGAAGAACTCTTTAATCAATATTTACCAAAAAATATTGAGCCAAAATTATTCTTGAAAGAAAAAGAGATGGAAAAAAAATCTAAAATTGATGTGGAAAAAATTTCACAAAAACTAGGTGTGAGCGAAAAAATTGTAACAATGCTTATCAATAAATTTGAAAATGAGATTATGAATGATCTTCAAGAGCTTGAAAGCTACATCTATAACAATGATTTTGGTAATATCAAAAATAAAGCACATTATATTAAAAATAGTTGTTTAAATTTTGCACTTACTGAAATTTGTGAATCGTTACAATTAATAGAATCACAGCCAAGTCATAGTGCACTTACAAAAAGTGAATTTGAAAAAATAAAAAAATTAATTTTGGAGTTAATATAAAATGATATTAAGTATAGAGAGTAGTTGTGATGATAGTAGTATTGCAATCACAGAAATTGCAACAAAAAAATTAGTCTATCACAAAAAAATCTCTCAAGAGTTACAACACAGTGTATATGGTGGAGTAGTGCCTGAATTAGCTGCAAGATTACACATTGAAGCATTACCTAAAATTTTAGAAGAGTGTGTCGAATTTTTTCCAAAACTAAAAGCGATTGCTGTAACAAATGCACCAGGATTAAGTGTTACACTAACAGAAGGTGTAACTATGGCAAAAGCTTTAGCTTCTAGTTTAAAACTCCCTCTTATAGGTGTAAATCATCTTAAAGGTCATATCTATTCTTTATTTATAGAAAAAGAAGTTCAATTTCCATGTACTGTACTTTTAGTTTCTGGAGGTCATACACAACTTATCGAAGTAAAAAGTCTCAATGAGATGAGTGTAGTAGGAAGTACTATTGATGATAGTTTTGGAGAAAGTTTTGATAAAGTATCTAAAATGTTAAAGCTAGGGTATCCAGGTGGTCCAGTGATTGAAAAGTTTGCACTTCATGGAGATGAAAACAAATATGAATTACCTATTCCACTAAGACAATCACCACTGATACAATTTAGTTATAGTGGTTTAAAAAATGCTGTGCGATTAGCTATTTTAAAAGAGGAAGAAAATAGTAATATAAATGAGCAAACTATCTCAGACATCTCTGCAAGTTTTCAGAAAACTGCAATAGATCATATTTTAATGAAACTCAAAAAATATTTTAAAACAAATCCCCCAGCAAATTTTGCAATAGTTGGAGGAGCAAGTGCAAATCAAGCCCTTCGATCTAAGATTGAAAACGTATGTCAAACATACAATGCAAAGCTACTTTTAGCTCCTATGGAATTTTGTAGTGATAATGCTGCTATGATAGGTAGAGTTGCAATAGAACAGTTTTTGCATAATGATTTTATAGAACTTGATAAAATTGATGTTCAAAGTCGTATAGAATTTTAAAAGTATAAAGGTATACAAAATGGAAGAGTTTAAAGTATCTAAAGAAGAACTGCACAAAATGTTCCAACGAAAAGAGATTCGGGACACGGCAAAAGGGTGGTACTATAGAAACCAAGAGGTTGAAATCATTGCCATTCATACAATTGAAAAAAGATATTTACAAGATTTGATGAACGCAGATTTTTATAGAATTAGACCTGTAAAATAAAAACACCCACCATAAGTTTTAAAGCTAAAAGAGTAAGTAAAATTTTCAGAGTTAATAATAATTTTTTTCCATCTACTTTATCTCTTAGTTTTGTTCCTAAATAAGATCCAATAATCACCCCAATTACCATCACAACAATAACATCTAAATATTCAGAAAATTTAAAGCCAAAATAGATAAATACTAGTACTTTTAAAGAGTGAGTAATACTCATAAGTAATGCAGCTGTTGCTACTACTTTGTCTTTATCTTGATAATCTTTTAAGAGTAATGTTGTAGTTAAAGGTCCCGTAGCACCTACAACTACTGATAAACCTGACTGTAAAAATCCAATCAAATAATAATTCTCATATTTTTTTATTTTATCATTAAATCTTGTAGACCATAAAGATAATAATATATAACTTGCTATAAATAAAGGAATATATTCTATAGAGATCATATCTAAAATTAAAGCTATAAAACCAACACCTATAAGTGAACCAATTAAAAATTTTGGTACAACTTCAAACTGAATATCTTTATATCCAAAATAAGCACGAGAAACATTACTAAACATTTGAGTAAATCCATGTATAGGTATCAAGGCACTTATAGGAAGAAAGTTAGGTAAAATAGCTATGAGCATCAATCCACCGCCAATTCCTACAACACCTGCAATTAGTGAAGTAAAAATACTAATAAGCCCTAAAAGTAAAACATCCATATTTATACTTTAAGAATCTAGTCTAAAAGAAGTTTTCTAGCAAACTCTAAAGCTTCTTTTGTGATATTCTCACCACTAATCATTCTTGCAATTTCGTCAACTCTTTGCTCTTTATTTAAAAGTTTCACCGTTGATTTATTATCAACTTTTTTTACCATAAAATGTTGATGTGCTGTTGCACTCAACTGTGGTTGATGAGAAATGGCAAAAATTTGATAACTTTTTGAAAGTTGTTCTAAAACTTTTGCAATACTTTCTGACTCTTTTCCACTAAGATTTGCGTCTATCTCATCTAAAAATAAAATACCATTAGTATCTATTTCATAAAAACTTCGTGCAGTTAAAAGAGCAAGTCGTAAACGATTAAATTCACCACTACTTATTTTTGAGAGTTCTGTGTCGTTAAGTTTAAATTCGATTTTATCAATACCTGTTTCATCTAAAGGTTGTCTTTGAATAGAAATAGTTAAATTTTCTAAATAGAGGTATTGTAAATATTCATTCACTTTCTCTTCAAGGTATACAATATTTTCTTCTCTTATTTTAGAAATATTTTTAGCTAATATTTCTATCTCTTGATATATTTTTTGTACATTTTTTTCTAATATAGCTTTTTCAAAAGAGATATTTTCATACCCTTCTAGCTCTTTTTCTTTCTCTTTTTTATAATCTAAAGCCTCTTGAATTCCACCAAATTTTTTATTAAGAGAGGAAAGCTCTTCTATTCTGGTTAGAACACTTTCTATATCCATATCATCTGTAGAATTAAGACTATCATAAAATTTTTCAAAATGATTATTAACTTCAGCTATGGCATCATCGAAAAAAGAACAATCTACATCAAGTAGTTGTAAAGCACTAGAGATTTTATGTGTTTCGTTAAGCATTGGCTGAATATCTTCTAAAATATCGTCAAATTTATCTTTTTTAGAAAGATTTGTTTTAAGATCTTTTAGCTCTTCATACTCATCAACATGTGGATTAATTTTCGCAATTTTTTCAATCTCAAATTTTGTATACTCTATTAAATCATCTAACTCTTTTTCATCTTCAAGTATTTTATTGAGTTTCTCTTTTAAAATTTTATATTCTTTATATTTTTCTTCAAAAGTAACTAAAATATTTTTATACTCTTTATTTTGCAATGATGTTAAGAAATCCAAAAAATCTACAATTTTTTTACTATCAAAATCTGTTGTATCTTTGAGATGAAGATGTTTTGAAAATCTTGCAGCAAAGAGTTTTAAATTTTTTTTAGAGATAGTTTGATTATTAAGTAAATATCTTGTTTTAACGGCTGTAGTTTGTTTTATAACAATCTCATCATCTTTTTCTATACAATAATTTTCATCTTCTATATTTAGATCTTCCAACAATACTTCACTCAAATTTGCATTCGAGTCTGTAGAGCCAAACAATGCAAGTATAGAACTCATCAATACTGATTTTCCAGCACCACTAGGTCCTGTAAATACAACTAAACCTTTTTCAAATTCTACATCTATTTTTTCAAAAGACAAATAGTTTTCTAAATAAAATCTACTAATCAATGTGCACCCCAATATAATTTTTTATTTAATACGTCAAAATAGTTTCTTTCACATCTATGTATAAGCTGTGCTTTTGCAGATGCTACTTCGATTGTTACAATATCTGATGGTGCTAAGTCGTATACATCATGACCATCTATAATAACTGTTGCATTTACCTTATCCGTATTTTCCAAAGTTATTTTAAAATCAACTGGCAAAACCAATGGTCTTTGAGTAAGGGAATGTGCTGAAATTGGTGTAACAATAAAAGCTTCAGTCAAAGGGAAAACAACAGGTCCATTACAAGAAAGGTTATATGCAGTTGAACCAGTTGGAGTGGATACAATAAGCCCATCACCATGGTATTTATTAAATAATTTATTACCAATCTTTGCATCTAAATTTATCATTCCCGATACAACATTTTTACTAATAACTACATCATTAAAAGCGACTACTTCTTTCCCTTGCACTGTCGCTTTTATCATCATTCGTTTATCAATTCTGTAATCATTTGTTTTGAATTTTTCTAAAAATTGATTTATCTCATCTGGCATGATATCAGTAAGAAAACCTAGTGTTCCTAAATTTATACCCATAACTGCTTTTTGATATTTGAACCCTCTTCTTGCAACAGATATTAATGTACCGTCTCCACCAAGTGTCACTAAGAAATCACTTTTCTTACATAAGGTATCAAAATCAATTCCACCTACTACACTAATAGTTTGGGCACTTGCTTTTTCCAACAGTACTTCAATATTGTGTTGTTCAAACATTTTTTTGATCTCTAAATAGATATCTTTTATATCCGTAGCTTCTGGTTTTAAAATAAATCCTGCTACATCATTTTTCTCTAAGATTTCGTTATTATGCATTATATTCATATATTATTCCCTTAGTTTCTCGATTTTTCTCATATAAAAAATAAAACTTTTTACTGTTTTGCATTATAATAAACTAGCCAAATTTAGCGTTGATTTTCCAAGTTTAGGTTCAACAGTAAAGGATAATATATCTTCACAATGTGGGCATCTTGATTCATAAATTGGATGTGTTTTTTTACATTTTTTACATATAAACTCAAAATTTAAATCCAAATTTGTTTTTGTTGTCGAGTTTTTAAGAGCTATTAAAACATTTAATTCAAAATTTTCACTCTCTTTTGAACTATTTATATATCCTTTTGCAGTATATATATCTCGCAAAATAATATAGTCATTTACAGCATCCCAGTCAATATCTTCAAAGTCTAAATACCAAAGTAAATCAATAATATTCATAGCATCAAACATCACTATATTTTTCCAAAAAAGTTCTTTATTAAACTTTATTAAAAAACTCGCTACTAATTTTTCGAGATTTTTATTCTTTTCAAAACTTTCTAATAAAGCGATAGATTTTTTATCAAAACTTAAAATAGGATCGTTAATTATTTGCATTATGTGTAAATACAATCTTTCTTTTTGCATATTTTCATCTAACTCTTCAAGTGCATCTAAAACCTCTTGTGCTCTTCCAAACTCATTGAGGTTTTGAAAAATTAATAATAGTTTATGAAGTGCTATTGTATTTCTCGGGCTAAATTTTAATATTTTTAAAAAAATATCTTTACTTCGTTGAAGCATTCCACTTTTGAAGTATGTCTCACCCAAAAGTTCCAAAAGTTCCTCTTTTTTAATAGGCTCTTTTACATGCTCCAAAAGTGCTAAATATACCGAAATCGCTTTATTGTACTGTCCATTATGTACAAAAGATGATGCTAATAATATAATAGAATCAAAAGGAAGATTGTATGTAGAGTATAAATGAATATAGTCATCCTCTTTTAGTGTTCCAAGCTCAAATCTTTGTAAAAGTTTTCGGTACTCTTTTCTTGATTTTCTTTCGTTATATATACCTAATGTATAAGTTAAAAAAGAAGCAAAAAATATAAATATAAATATTGTTACTATTCCAGTTAAGGGATCTCTATAATCAAAAATCATATCTTCATTCATCTATCTAAACCCATATCTATGTAGTTTTAATATTGTATCTTCTGCAATATTAAGCATATTTATATTCAAACTTTTATATTCCAAGTTATCAATATTTAGTAGCAGTTTATCATATATCTCACTGTATGGATATATTGTAAAATATAAAAACTCTTTAGAATCATTTTCATTACCTAACTCTGCAAACCACGTTGATAAGAGTGCAAAACAAAGCATTGAAGGGTTAAATTTTGCATTATCTTTTAAATGTTTGGTAATATTTTTATTAATATATTCATAACTTTTTAATATCATTGCTATTCTTGAAACTCTTTGATTTCTTATATAATAATCAATAGGTTGAACAGAATGATTAATTGCTTTTTGTAATTGAGATGTTCTTGTATTGATGAACTCTTTTAGCTCTAATGAGATATTAAATACCTCATCATTACTATCAATATAAGAATTTATTAAATCCCTTGAAAATAAAAGTAATGCTTCTGTTTTAACTTTTGATGAATTAATAATCATATATTAATAATATAACCTAATTAAAAATGTAACAAAATCTTTTCCAACATTACTATCATCTATTGTTTCATTTTCATGAACAGATTTTTGAATTAACATATCCATTTGCTCTGTAAGATATTTAATATCTTGAGGTGAAAGTTTATTTACATTTGTTACTAATTTTTGTTTTACTTCAAAAGAATCTAAACCTTCTTTTTGAGCAATTCCAAATGCCATATTATCTAGTGTAGAGATAATGTGAGGAGGCAATTCATTAAAATTTGGTGCACTAGCTTGAGATGCAAGTTGTTGTCTTAAAAGTTGTTCGTGTAAAATGGTATATCCTTTCTATCTTAAAAGCTGTTTGATACGACTAATGCTAAAACTGTTAATAAAACAATCCCAGCACTTTTATTATACAATTTATTTGCTGTAATAAAAACTAACATCACTGATACAATTAAAGCAGCAATAATGTCAAAGAAATTTGTACTTAAATCAACATTTAAAGGATTAATAATTGCACTCAAACCCAAAACCATTGTAAAGTTAGCAACATTACTTCCTATTATTGCCCCTATTGCCATATCTGCATTATTTGCTCGTGCTGCTTTAATAGCAACTGTTAATTCTGGTAAACTTGTACCAAATGCAACTAAAAATAATCCAATAATCCATTCACTTACTCCAAACTCTCGAGCAATATTTCCAGCACTTCCAATTGCAAAATCTGCACCACCTACAACAAATACAAAACCTACAGCTAATAAAAATAGTGTTTTTAGCCAGGCAAAATTTTCTCTATCTATTGTAGTTTCTACCTCTTCTACTTGGTTACTTTGTATCAGAAAGATTAAATACGCACCCATTAAAAGTAAAAATAAACACCCATCTAGCATGCTTAATTTTCCATCTAAACTCATCAATATAAAAATTAATATAGGGAAAAGTGACCACGCAGAATCCATAGCAAAAAGGTCTCTGTTTGGAGATATTTTTTTTGCTATTAAGAAAACTGCTCCTAAAACTAATGAAATATTAAAAATAGTACTTCCTATTACATTTGCAACAGCAATATCGCCACTACCTTGTATTGATGCACTCATACTCACTGCCATTTCTGGTAAACTGGTACCCAAGGCTACTAGTGTAGCGCCAATGATAAATGGTGAAATATCAAAATGTAATGCTATCTTTTCACTCTCTTCAATTATAAAATCAGCTCCATAAATTAATGCGCCCATTGAAACTATAAATATTACTATATCCATTATCTAATTATTCCTCACCTGTTCTTACTATTAAACTTTTTGGAAGGTTGTATTTTACTATCAACTCCTCCTCTTTTGCTCTGTGTTCACCATTATCAACCTCATGATCAAACCCTAAAAGGTGTAAAATACCATGAATAAATAGCAATGTAAACTCATCTCTAAAACTATGATTATATAATTTTGATTTTTCATCTACAAAATCTGAAGATATCACAATTGAACCTAATGGAACATTTGGCATCTCATCATATGGAAAACTTAATACATCTGTTGGTTTATCCATACCCCTTGTATTTAAATTAATCTCCTGCATCTCATGATTATCAGTAAAAATTAATTCTATCTCTTTATTTGTTAAAAATGATGCTATCTCTTCAACAAGATTTAGATCTATCGCATGTGCCGTGTTGTTTTCAAATACTATATTTGACAAATATTTCCCTCTTTTATTATTTTGTATGTCCCATTGGACAACCAGTATTCGCTTTATCTTCTAATGTTTCTCTATCATTTTCATAATTTACTATATGTTTTGAAAACACCTCTAACCAATTCCAATACGATTGAATATGTTGATGTTCAACTTTATTTTCTACATGATTTTTTAAAACACTCTCCCAACATCCAAGCCACTCTATTCGTGCTTTATTTGGAATAGAAAACACTTCGTGAGTTTTTACTTGATCAAATTCACCACCATATTTCGAAATATATCGTTCATCACCACCACACATCATTATAAAATAAGAACCATTTTTCTCTTTGATTTTAGAAAGAAGCTCTTCATCATCCGGAAAATAGTGTGCTATATCACTATCAATAATTAATTCATAAAATTCATTTACTAAATTTTTAAATCCATCAATGGTTAACTGTTCTAAAAATTCTTTATTGGGAGCATTCACTTCTGGTCGTTCACCCATAATTGCATTTGTGTAATAATAATCTACCATTTTACCCTCAATATGATCTCTTTTATTAGTTTATTATAGTATCTAAAATTGACTAAAATTCTCAATTTTATAAAGAGATATTTTCTAAAAATTCCAAATCCTCACCACTAAAAATAATAGCATCAACACAATATGATACATCAAGGTTTTTATGTTTGAGATATAATTCAATACTTCTATAAAGTTTATACAGTTTTTGCGGGGTGATATTATAAACAGCTTCAAAGCTGGTGCCACTTTTCACCTCTACAAAATGATACACATCCTCTTTTTTTGCAATTATATCTATCTCCCCTAGTTTTTTTGCAAAATAATTTATCTCTACAATTGTAAAATCATTTTCTAGTAAATAATCAACAGCAAGTTTTTCGAAATACTTCCCTTTGTTTGTTGTATTAGTTTTAGTTTTCATTAGATAAAATACTACCTTAATTTGATTTACAAGGATATTTATGGATTTTGCTTTTACATTAAAAAAAATAATTAGTGCAGCTATTATGCCATTGAGTATCACATTGTTATTATTGCTCATCGGATTATTATTTTTAGATAAACGAACATTAAAAAAAGCACAACTATTTTTAACCATTGGATTTATCTGTTTGGTTACTATTTCATACCAGCCTTTTTCAAATACTTTATTAAATTCATTAGAATCAAAATACCAAAAACTAGACCCTATTCCACAAAATATACAATACATTTTGCTTTTAGGAGGAGATGTCAATAATAGAGGATGGGAAGCTTTACGTCTTTATCACAAAATTGAAAATGCTAAAATCATCACCTCTGGATATGAAGGTAGCCACAATATTCCAGAAGCAATCAGAACAGCAAATCTTTTTTATGATCTTGGTATCCCACAAGAAGATATTATTATTCACACTACACCAAAAGATACAAAAGAGGAAGCTATAAAAATAAAAGAGGTTTTAGGTGTTCAACCATTTATTTTGGTAACTTCAGCATATCACATGCCAAGAGCAATGGCGCTATTTCAAAAAGAGGGGCTTCACCCAATTGCAGCACCAACTGATTTTAGAGTAAAAAAAACAAAATATGGATCAGTCCCAAAGGGGAAGAATCTTCTAAACACTGAGATAGCTTTACATGAATATATAGGATTAGTTTGGTCAAAAATCAAAGGGCAGATATGACCCCTGTTCAAGAGCAGTTTTCAAAACATGCTAAGGAATACAACTCTAATAATATTATTCAACAAATTATCTCAAAAGCACTTGTACGAGAACTTGATTTTGAACCTAAAAGAATTTTAGAATTAGGCTGTGGTTCTGGTCAAGTATATAAAAACATCAATTTTGATTTTGACTATTACAAAGCAATAGATTTTTCGCAAGCGATGTGTGATATTCATCCTAAACACTCAAATTTAGAACTTGTTTGTTTAGATTTTGATACACAAGAGTTTCATCAGAATTTGCAAGGGGAACAGTATGACGTAGTTCTTTCATCATCTGCGTTACAGTGGTCAAAAGATTTAACAAAAATAGTCAATACCCTCTCACAAATCTCTTCAAAAATCAATATGGTACTTTTTACATCAAATACTTTTAAAACAATTTTTGAACTCTCAAATACCACCTCCCCTATTTTAGATTTAAAAAACATTAAAAAAAGTTTCGATAATTTTTATCGGTGTGAATATGAAGTTTTAAATTATAAAATAGAGTTTGAAAATAAAAAGAAATTAT
>JBATTX010000245.1:0-4059 GCA_049670825.1 Arcobacteraceae bacterium
TTTTCAAATCATTTGTCATTTGTTTTTGAATACTAGAGATATATTTATTTATTTTTTCTATCTCATTATAAGCAATATCTTGTTGTTCTTTTAAATACTCTACTTTTAATGTAGCTATCTCATTTTGAAAACGCTTTTGGTTATGTTCAACAAGATTGTAAATCAAAGTTCCTATTATCAATGGCAAAAATACCATTGGTCCGTACACCAAAATTTTTAAAATACCTTTTTCATTAAAAATATTTTGTTTATATTTAAAAACAATATATATTAAAATAATTACCAAAATAATCAAAATATTAATACTAATCATATCTTTAAATTGTTCATAGTAACTAATCTGTTTGTTGATAATTTTACTATTATACGGTAAAGTTTTTTTATCAATATTGTGAAATGTTAAAGCTTTTCCATTAAAGATATATTGATTTGTCTCTTCATTTAAAATTTTGATGCTTTTAGCCGGAATTCCACTAAGAATTTTATTAGCAATATTTGCCATAAGAGCACCTTGTGAATATCCGTTTATAACATATCCACCAATTACCTTATTAGAGATATTAAAATCCAATAAACAATATATAGGAACTCTACTCAAATCCAAAATATAATCGCCAACTTTTTCGTATGACATATTCATATTTTCTTTATCTGAAAAAAACACACCCATAAGAATAACCGTATCATCCTGTAGTTTGCTGACGTCTCTTCTTAAATCTAAGATAGATTCATCTTTATTATAAATAATATTTACTCTACTTTCGTATTTTTTGAGTACTCTTTTCATCTGAGATTCGACAAGTCTACCTGTTTTTAAATAGTCATTAATAACAAATATATTTTTGATATTAGGATGAATTTTAAGAATTAATTCTATATTTTTTTCAAATGCAAGTTTTTCTGAAACACCTGTATAATTACTCGTATTTTTTAACATCGATAGATCAAAATTGTTTACACCACCAAATACAACAGGAACATCGCCAAATATATCATTACGGTATGTTTTTAAAAAATCAAATGCATTATTATCCGATGCAAATATCAAATCAAATTTTATATTTTCATATTTTGATTTATAAAATGATGCAAGTGTTTTATAATAATTGGGATCTAAATGTCTTTTTGTATCCATATTTTCTATATGAAATACATTATCTTTATTATGTCTATCAATAATACTATAAATACCAGATTTTATATCCTCTACCCAGACCATTCCTTCATGGTATGAATTTAATATAAGAAAATTTTTTTTCTCACTAGCTTCTAGGGAGAATATAAATAATAAAATAATAATTAATTTTTTAATAATACTACCTTTGTTTAATATAGTTAAAATATTATATCTTAAAACATTAAAAACTGAGACATTAAAATAATAATGCTATTTTATAGCCTATAAAAGCTAAAGAATACGCAACTGTTGTTGTAAATAAAAAAAGATAAAAAGTATATTTAATCCCTCCAGCTTCTCTTGAAAATACAATTGTTGCAGCTAAACAAGGTAAATATGTCATCATAATAATGATAAAAGCAACAGCTGAAGCAAATGGAATATGATCAGAAAGTCTTTGTTTAAGTGTATTGTTTTCTTCATTTACGTCTGCTCCTAGTGAGTATAAAACTCCTAGTGTTGATACAACAACCTCTTTGGCGGCCAGTCCAGTTTGTAAAGCAACAGCCATTTTCCAATCCATCCCTAGTGGCTCAAAAACAGGCTCAATAAATTTTCCTATTTGTCCTAAATAACTTTGTTCAAGTATTTTTTCATTAAGTTTATTTGATAAAGTAACTTTTTCATTATCTACAGCTAGTTCAATTTTTGCTTCATATTCCTGAGTGATGATATCATTGTGAGGATAGTTACTCAAAAACCAAACCAAAATAGAAGCAGCTGCTATAAATGTACCAGCTTTCTTTAAATACATAAATGTTTTTGATTTTACCGTATGCCAAATTAAAACAAACGAAGGAAGTCTGTACTTTGGCATCTCCATCACAAAAGGTTCATTTTCTCCTTTAAATACTGTCATTTTTAAAATATTTGCCAATAATACACCAATTATTGCACCAGTTATATAAATACCAAAAAGGATATTTCCTGATGATTCAGGAGAAAAAAATGCACCTACAAAAAGTACATACACAGGTAGTCTTGCCCCACAACTCATAAATCCTATAATAAAAAGAGTCAATAATCTATCTTTATCATTTTTTAAAATTCTTGCACTCATATATGCGGGAATTGAGCACCCAAACCCAGTTACAAGAGGAATAAATGATTGTCCATGCAGTCCAAATTTGTGAAAAAAACCATCTAAAAGATATGCCACTCGAGACATATAGCCAGTGCTCTCCAAGAGTGCAATACCAACAAAAAGAATAATAATATTAGGTATAAATAAAACAACGGCACCAACACCCGCAATCAAACCATCTACGACTAGTGATTTAATCCCATCATTTGAAATATTTTCACCAACTATAGTACCCAACCAGCCAAAAAAGCCATCTATCCAATCCATCGGAATTGAACCGATTTCAAATGTCAGTTGAAATAATGCCCACATAAAAAATAAAAATATAGGAAGACCAAAAAGCGGATGTATCAAAATATTATCTATCTTTTGAGTTGTAGAGAGTTCTATGTTTTGTGTATTTTTAGAAATTACCGTTTCAGTTATAATCCCTTTATTAAAAGCCATAAACTCATCTGCAAATATATCTATCATCGCTTCTTCATTATGGTGCGTTTTGATATGTTTTATAGATTCTAATAATATAGGTTGAAGTGTTATCCAAATAGGATCATCATGTAAAACTCTATATGTTTCTTTATTTTCACTAATAAGATTAATTGCAATTTGTCGATATGGTAAATCAGTTTTAAATTTATTTTCGCTCAAATGAGATGAGATATTTCTTATCTCCTCTTCTATTGCTTCACTAAAAATAAGTTTTGTTTTTCTCTTTTTGTTTTCATAAGTCTTTACAATTGTACTTACAAGTTTGTCTATTCCCTCTTTAGTAACTGCAGAAACTTTTACAATATTTACTCCTAAAAGTTCTGACATATAAGTTGCATTAATTTTGATATTTTCTTTTTTTGCTTCATCGGTCATATTCAAAGCAATAACCATTTTTTTGTTTAAATTTAAAAGTTCTGCTGTAAGCTGTAAGTTTCTTTCTAAGTTTGTAGAATCAGCAACATTCAAAATTAAGTCATACTCTTCATGATTTAAAAAATCACTTGTTACTTTCTCTTCTATAGAGTAGTTCGTAAGCATATAAGTACCAGGTAAGTCAACAATCATAATCTCATAATCTTTATAAAAAAATGTGATCTCTTTTTTCTCTACAGTAACTCCTGAAAAGTTTCCTACATGTAATTTTGTGTCACCAATAGCATTAGTAAGCATACTTTTCCCAACATTTGGTTGCCCAACCAGCGCTATTTTAATTTTCTGCATATTCTTCAACTTCTATCTTCATCGCCTCATCTTTGCGTAAAGCAATAGTCATTTTACCAACTTGAATCTCATAAGTTGCGTTCATTTTTGTTGATGCTAAATATTTGATTTGCGTACCTTTTAGAATTCCAAAAGATATTAAACGGTGTCGTAGTGCACCTGTAGTGTGTAATTTTTTAACAAGATAAGATCTATTTATGTCACAATCTATAATTGTTTTATTCATCTATTACTTCCTTAGTAAATCTAAAGAATATAATATAATAAAAATGCTTGATATATACTAAATAGTGATAATGGATATCATTTTATAAAAATTCTTACCAAATAAAAGGGCTAAGAGCTAACTCTTATCCCTTTCATAGAATTTGCAAGTAATCCTATAGTTGTACCATTGTGAAGTACTGCTGTTGTGATTGGTTTAAATAATCCAAATGTAGCTCCAAGTAAAATACAACTATTAATACCTACTGTTGCATTAAAATTAGAATTAATCAGTTTCATTGTTTTTATAGATAACTCTTTTACCTCAACAACTGCTTCAATATCATCTTTTAATAATCCAACATCTGCTGTAGCTTTAGCA